>JBJERW010000001.1:0-21251 GCA_051882475.1 Huintestinicola sp.
TCTGCGATTGACGGATTTGGAAATTTGAATGTGGATTTAATCAGTGGTTCCTTAAATATAATTTTTACGGGACGGTTTTGATATGAAAAAAGCTATCTGCATTATATTATCCGCCGTACTGTCCGCAGGCATTTTCTCCTCCTGTGCATCTTCGGGGGGGAATGCTTCGGAAAACAGCTTCGGCGGCGGATTATTTGAAAAGGAAACTATAAGGATTCTTTCGGGTTCAGAAAACAAGGAGCTTTCGGATATCCTTGCGGAATGCTCAAAGAAAACCGGCGTGGGCATTGAAATGACCTATAAAGGCTCCGTGGATATTATGAACGAGCTGAAAAACGGTGCCGAAGGCTATGACGCTGTGTGGCCTGCTTCAAGCATATGGCTTTCTCTGGGTGATGACAAGCATATCATCAAGCACGACAAATCAATTTCCTCATCGCCCGTTGTGTTCGGGATAAAAAAATCTCTTGCGGAAAACCTCGGCTTCACAAGCGGAACAGTTTCCGTCAAGGATATTCTTGAAGCCATAAATTCGGGAAAGCTCAGCTTCTGCATGACAAGCGCAACGCAGTCAAATTCGGGGGCAAGCGCATATATCGGATTTCTTTATGCGCTTACGGGCAAGACCTCTGCGCTGACCTCCGACGACCTTAGCTCTCCAGGACTGAAGGAAGATATATCCGCTCTCTTTTCGGGAATAGACCGAAGCTCGGGCAGCTCCGACTGGCTGAAGGATATGTTTCTTGCAGGGGATTACGATGCAATGGTAAATTACGAATCCCTTATCATTGCCGCAGACAAGGAGCTTGTTTCACAGGGAAGAGAACCGCTTTACGCCGTTTATCCCTGCGACGGACTGACCGTTGCGGATTCGCCTCTTGCGTATGCCGACCACGGCGACAAGGATAAGGAGAATGCGTTCCTTGAAATTCAGGAGTATCTTTTATCCGATGAAGTTCAGGAAAAAATACGCCTGACAGGCAGAAGAACAAGCTTTACGGAGGACTATTCGCAGTACGGCGATATTTTCAACGCAGATTGGGGAATTGATACCGATAAGATACTTTCGCCCATAACAATGCCCTCCGGTGAAACGCTCATGAAAGCGCTGAATTTATATCAGACTGCGTTCCGCAAGCCGTCCCTGAACATATACTGCCTTGATTTTTCGGGCAGCATGGAGGGAGAGGGCAACATTCAGCTCGTGGAGGCAGTGGAGCAGATACTTATCCCCGAAAATGCGGAGAAAAATCTTCTGCAGGCGGCGGAGGACGAAATAAATATTGCAGTTATTTTTGACGGCGATGTGCGTTCGGTATATACAGCCGCAGGTAATGATGATGTGAGCCTTGAAAATCTGTATTACGATATTGCGGCAGAAGAGCCGGGCGGCGGCACGGATATGTACTCTGCGGCGGCGATCGGCATTGAAGAAGCGATAGCAAATTATGACCTTTCGGGTTACTGCCCTGCGGTCATACTTATGACTGACGGTGCTTCAAAAACAGACCGCCGTGAGGATTTTATCAGCGAATACAATTCCTGCGGATATGATATCCCCGTGTTTTCCATAATGTTCGGCGATGCGGAGGACGGACAGCTTACGGAGCTTGCAGAGCTTACCAATGCAAGAGTTTTTGACGGCAGGACCGATCTTGTGGGAGCATTCCGCAGCGTGAAAGGATATAATTAAGTTGAAAAATGATTTTCGTCAGAATATCGCCGCAGTTATTTCCGCAGCGGCGGCAGGCGGCGTTTTTATAATACTGCTTTTCCTGCTTGAATGGTCTGTTATTGTTGATATACTCATTGCGGCAGGGACATATGCGGGACTGTTCCTTCTTACAAAGCCGAAGTGCAGGATAGGAAACATTGATATTGAGTTTATCGAAAACGGCGAGGAGCTTGAACAAAAGCTCCTTGAAGCCCGTGAGGACTATGAGAGCATAAAAAGATCCATTGTTAAGATCGGAGATCTGCAGGTCAAAGCCGAAGCGGAAAAGCTTGCGGAAACCTCTGCGGCAATAATGGAATATCTTGAGCAGAATCCCATGAAGATACGTCAGGCAAGGCAGTTTATCGACTATTATCAGGACTGTGCTTCCAAGCTGCTTTCCAAATATATCGGTCTGCAAAACGCAAATATCGAAACCTCGGAGATAATACAGCTCAAAAAGGACACACGAAGCGCTCTCGCAACATTAAACAAAGCCTTCGGCGGTCAGTTTGAAAAGCTGATGAGAGGAGAGCTTACCGATATGCATGCGGAGATAGAGCTTCTGGAGCAAACGGTGAAAATGGAGATGGACAAATGAAGGCAAAACTGATAGGTGCAGTCATATTAATAGTCGTAATAGTTTGTGCGGCAGGCTATTATTTCTACGGCAAATCCACCGATGTCACCGTAATAAACGGCTACCTCGGCGGCGAAAAGATCGGCGTTATGGAGGATACTCAGATAGCGGATATCCTTGCAAAAAAATATCATATCGCCTTCGATTATTCCCGTGCAGGCTCTCTTGACATGGTCACGGCAGATCAGCAGGGAAGAGATTATCTTTTTCCTTCAAGCAGAACGGCATTGGAATATTACAAGGAGCAGCACGGAGAGCCTGTATCCGAGGAGATAATCTTCAATACGCCTATAGTTCTGTATTCACGCAAGGCAGTTGCCGAAGCACTGATGACAGACGGTACGGTCACTCTGTCGGAAGGCGTTTATTATGCGGATATGCAGAAGCTGACGGATAAGATAACAAGCGGCATGACATGGGCTGAGGCAGGTCTGCCCGAGCTTTACGGAAACGTTTCGGTAGATACTACCGACCCTGTCCGCTCTAATTCGGGAAATATGTTTGCTGCACTTCTTGCAAATGTGCTGTGCGGCGGAAAAACTGCGGACGAGAAAAGCGTGGAGGAGATCATGCCGCAGCTCAAAGCGATCTTTGCGAACCTCGGATATATGGAAACATCGTCATCCGATCTGTTCAATCAGTTTATACGAACGGGTATTGGCGCAAAGCCGATAATAGCAGGCTATGAAAATCAGCTCCTTGAATACGCCGCAGAAAATCCCGAGCAGTATGCTAAAATTGCGGACGATATCGTTATAATATATCCCACGCCCACTCTATGGTCGACCCATATTTACATAGCTCTTGACGAAACGGGAAAACAGGGCGCAGAGGCGCTCTGCGATGAAAAAATACAGCAGCTTGCATGGGAAAAGCACGGCTTTAGAACAAGCGGCTGCGATATTTCGTCCGAGGGCGGAGAGGGGAAGGTGAACGGCATAGCACCTCAGCTCAATGCGGTCATAAATATGCCCGATTACAAGGTAATGAAGCTCATAATGGAAGAACTGGAGGATTAAATTATGTCGGAAATAAGCTTGGCAGCTTTATCAAAATCAAAAAATATTGCTGTGGCGGAGGAAACCGCTCTTTCCCTGCCAAATGAAAATACTCAGCTTGATTTTACGCCCGAGGAGAAAGCGAAGATAGCCGAAATAAAGGAAAGCATTGATTTTACCGATTCGGGTACAACGGTTCAGTTCGGTATCGGCGCACAGCGCAGGCTGACGGAATTTACCGATTCCATTCTCGATAACGTCCGCTCAAAGGACGGCGGACAGGTAGGAGATCTTCTTTCAAGCCTTGTGGTGGAGGTAAACAGCCTTGACCCCTCATCGCTTACAAACGACAGCGGGATATTGTCAAAGCTGCCGGGGGTAAAAAATGCGGTAAAGAGCCTTAAAAAGCTTGCTGAGCGGTACAGCAAGGCGGAGGTGCAGATAGACAAGATCGAAGCCGCTCTTGAAAAAGCAAGAATGGATATGCTGAAGGATATCAGTGTTTTCGATATAATGTACAAGCAGAATCTTGAGTGTTTTCGTGAGCTTGGACTGTATATTCAGGCAGGAAAAGAACGTGTGGAGGAAATAAAAACGGAAACTGTCCCGAAGCTGAGAGCAGAGGCGCAGGCAAGCGGAGATCCTATGGACGCCCAGCTTGTCCGTGATTTTGAGGACGAGGTTGACAGGTTTGATAAGAAGATATATGACCTTGAACTGAGCCGCACCATCGCTGTCCAGACCGCACCGCAGATAAAGCTGATACAGAATAACGACCGTGTTCTTGTGGATAAGATACAGACGGCTGTGCTCAACACTATCCCCGTATGGAAAAGTCAGTTCGTTATTGCAATGGGACTTAACAATCAGCAGAGAGTTCTGAAAATGCAGCGAGAAATAACGGATACCACCAACAAAATGCTGCTGAAAAATTCCGAGCTGCTGAAAACAAACACAGTGGAAACCGCCAAGGAATCCAACCGTGGAATAGTTGATATAGAAACGCTGCAAAAGGTCAATCAGAACCTTATCAGCACCATTGAGGAAACTATTCAGGTGCAGAAGGAAGGCAGGCAGCAGCGTGCGGAAGCAGAAAAGGCTCTCGGCAAGATCGAGGACGATCTGAAAAACAAGCTTATTGAAATAATGGGAAAATAAAATATTCTTTCTGCATTATTCATATATATTTGTTTTGGAGTGTTTATCCGAAGACAGATCCAAATAATAATGCGGAGAAATGGAGCGATTTAAAGTGAGCAAATTGGCAGTCTGCGAAAAGCAGGTATATATGAATAGGGAGATATCATGGCTCAAATTCAACGAGAGAGTTCTCGAAGAAGCGGAAAGCGAGAAAAATCCTCTATGCGAAAGGCTTTCCTTTGTGTCCATATATCAGAGCAATCTTGATGAATTTTTTATGGTCAGAGTGGGTTCGCTCATTGACCGTATGCTTCTTGACAAGGACGATCGTGAGAACAAGACCAATATGACAGCGGAGGAGCAGCTTGAAGCTGTTCTTGACAGGGTGCATACTCTCAACGAGCGGAAGGACATAGTCTATGGCAAGCTTATAGGCAGGCTTGAGGAGCATAATGTCAGGATAGTCGATTTCAGAAATATCGACAAAAAGGAAAACGAAAATCTTGAGAAGTATTTTAACTCGGAAATAGCGCCATTTCTATCTCCCGTTATCGTGGGAGAAAGGCAGCCCTTCCCGTTTCTTAAAAACAAGGATATTTATGCGGCGGCAGTGCTTGAAAAGAAAAGCGGAAAGAAAAAAATCGGAATAATTCCCTGCGGCAGCGGAGTAATACCAAGGCTTATCGAAGTTGGAAAGGACAGCGGTACATATATTCTTTCGGAGGAGCTTATACTGCATTTTGCCCCTGCGGTGTTCAAGGATTATACTGTAAGATCCAAATCCCTTCTGAGAGTGACGAGAAACGCCGATATTGACGCAGACGCTCTTTACGACGAGGACCTCGACTACCGTGAATTTATGGAGGATATCATCAGGCAGAGAAAAAGGCTTTCTCCCGTCCGTCTTGAGCTTTCAAGAGAGCTTGACGAGGAGATAGTAAACAAGCTTTGCAGATATATGGACATTGAGCGGAAATATGTATTCAGAAATATATCTCCTCTCGACCTTTCCTTTGTGTTTGACTTGCAGGATCATCTCCGTCAGAAATCGGAGCTTTTCTATCCTAAGAGAAGACCTCAGAAGTCGGCGCAGTTTGTGGACGGCAAGTCGATACTTGAACAGATCAAGGAAAGTGATAAGCTCCTTGCATATCCCTTTGACAGCATAAAGCCTTTCCTGAATATGCTTCATGAAGCTGCCTCCGACAAGGACGTTGTATCAATAAAAATGACCCTTTACAGGGTGGCAAAAAACAGCGAGGTTGTAAACGCTCTTATCGAAGCCGCCGAAAACGGCAAGGACGTGCTTGTCCTTGTTGAACTGAAAGCAAGATTTGACGAGGAAAACAATATCGAATGGTCACGCCGTCTTGAAGCTGCGGGCTGTACGGTCATATACGGTCTGAACGGATTCAAGGTACATTCAAAGCTTTGTCTGATAACGAAAAAAACAAACGGCGACCCCGAATATATTACTCAGATAGGTACGGGAAATTATAACGAAAAAACCGCCCGTATCTATACCGACCTGTCACTTATGACTGCCGACAGCGTTATCGGAAAAAACGCCAATGACGTTTTCAATGCTCTTGCCTCCGATACGACGGTAAAAAGCTCCGAGGCTCTCCTTGTTGCGCCGAACTGCCTGCAAAACAGGGTAATTGAAATGATAGATGAGCAGATTGCTCTTGCCGAAAAAGGGGAAGAAGCATATATCGGCGTGAAGATCAATTCCCTCACCGACAAGACTATAATCGACGAGCTTATCAAGGCGTCAAAGGCAGGAGTAAAAATTGAGCTTGCCGTAAGAGGAATATGCTGCCTTATCCCCGGAGTTTCGGGCGAAACGGAAAACATAAAGGTAATAAGTGTTGTGGGACGATTCCTTGAACATTCGAGAATTTATATTTTCGGCAGAGGTGAAGCGGCAAAAATATATATTGCATCTGCCGATTTTATGACAAGAAATACTCTCCGCAGAGTTGAGGTTGCAGCGCCCGTTTACGATGAAAGCATCAGGGAACAGATAGTTTATATGTTTGACAGGATAATGTCCGACAACGTTCAGGCAAGAGAGCTTAAAAGCGACGGAAATTATGTCCGTGTGGAAAATGACAATAAAAAAATGAACAGTCAGGAGCATTTTTACGACATGGCATATGATACTAATCTTTAACCAACCTATAGACAAATCTGTCAGCTATAACGAAGTCACTCGTCGTCAAGCTCCCTTGCCGGGCGACAGCACGGCTGCGGTCGCTTTCCTAGATTGACTTCGTTCTATCTGCCACCTTTGTCTATAGAACGGTCAAAGATTAGTATGAGCAGGCACAGACAGCGGAAATGATCGGCGGAAAATGATACTTATGGAATAAAATGCACCGCATAAAGCAGTTTTTTCGGCTTTATGCGGTGCTGTCGTTTTATCGGGCTGTTATGCCTTTATGTATTCTTCAAGGGCTGAGATAAGTGCGTCGGTTTCTGTATCCGTTCCTACGGTTATCCTCAGATGGTTGTTTATCCTCGGCTTTGAAAAATAACGGACATATATATCCTTCGTTTTCAGATATTCGCAGATATCCTTTGCGCCGTATGACGGGTGAGTTACAAAAAGGAAATTCGTGCTGCTGTCGGCAACGGTAAAGTTCATTTCCCTAAGCTTATGAGTCAGCCTATCTCTTGTTGCGATTATCTTTCCGATGGTCGTTCTGAAATAGTCCTCGTCGGAAACAGAAGCACAGCCTGCCGCAATGGCAACGCTGTCCAGCGGATAGGAGTTGTAGGAGTCCTTGGCTGCGTAAAGTGCGGATATAATATCCTTTCCGCCCACCGCATAGCCTATCCTCATTCCTGCCATGGAACGTGATTTTGAAAAGGTCTGAACCACAACAAGATTGTCATACTCCTTCAGAAGAGGGAGAGAGGATATTCCGCCGAAGTCAACATATGCTTCGTCAACGATCACAACGCTGTCCCTGTTGCTGTCAAGAATGCGTCTGATGAAATCAAGGTCACGGCATATGCTTGTGGGGGCGTTGGGGTTGCATATGACTACGCCGCCGTTTTCCCTTGCATAGTCATCGGGGTCGATGTTGAAGCTTTCATCAACGGGGATAGTTTCGTAAGGTATCCTCAGCATATCGCACCATACGGGGTAAAAGGAGTATGTGATATCGGGATAGATAACAGGCTTGTCCGAGTTGAAGAAGGCACGGAAGGACAGGGCAAGAACATCGTCCGAGCCGTTTCCGATGAATATGTTTTCACGGTTGACTCCGATACGCTTTGCAATAGCGTCCGCAAGCTCCGAGGAGTTTGCGTCGGGATATTTTTTCAGTCCCTCGGCGTTAAATTCGCTTATTGCCTTTATAACGGCAGGGGAAGGGGGATAAGGATTTTCGTTTGCGTTGAGCTTGATGAAATCCTTTTTGGCAGGCTGTTCTCCTGCAACATAGGGGGTGATCTTTATAAGATTATCTTTCCAGCTTGACATTTTTTCGGCTTCCTTTTTTTTGAATAAAAATTACGGAAAAGACGGCAAGAGCATTGCCCGATTTTTCTTTTTTTTATTATAACACAAGCAGTGACTTTTTGCAACAGGATTCCATAATATTCGACTGAATTAGTCTAAAAAATTTCCCGTTTGCTATTGACTTATTTGGGAAAAAGGTTTATAATGTGTATATAAATATTACATATTTTCAGCTCGTAATGACGCTTTTTTATTAAAAACTCATAATTTTTATAAAAGAGCTGTAAACATTTTTGTTCCGATGTTTACGCCGTGCGGATAAAATACCTGTAATGGCATTTGTTTAGACGGAGCATAGGACATAATGAAGGGAATGCATAAATTATGACAAGACTTGGAAAACGTATTTTGGGAACGGTTGCAGGCTCTGTAATTATTCTGACGGCGACGATCGTGGGCGCATCAAGCGTGCTTTTCAGGAATCAGTGCGACAGCATACTTACAAAGGAATCTGCTTCGACAATGAATATCCTGCAGTACAATGTGGAAACTCTTGAGAGCGAGCCGAAAAATGTTTTTGACAAAATGGAGTTCAACCAGTCGTTCCTTGTGGCAATGTCAAGCGGAAACAAAGCGCTTATCAAGGATATTTTTGAGAGCGCAAATCAGAACGAAAATGTCTTTGCCTTTTTTTACAATTCCGAGGGCAAGCTTGTATGGCAGAGCAGCGAAAGGCTTTCGGAAGCTCCCGACGGAACAAAAGTCGTTGGGGACAGCTTGTCCGACGGTATATATTCAGATGAAACCATGCTCTATTATCTCTATTCGGAACCCGTCATAAACAAGGACGTGACGGTCGGTGCCTGTGTTATCTGCTACGATCTCAACGACAACGCCACACTTGACAATATCAAGGCTCAGACATCGGGTGAATGTACGCTGTTCCACGGAAATGTCCGCTATGCAACAACTGTTATTGACGAAAACGGTCAGCGTGCGGTGGGAACAACAATGTCTGACAAGGTAGCCGATACGGTCCTCACAAACGGGGAAACCTTTGTGGGCGATGCTGTTATATGCGGCGGAAAGTATGTATGTACCTATTCACCGATATATGATGTGAACAGTGCTGTTGTCGGAGCATATTTTGCAGGCTATCCGACTGCCGAGATCGACAGCGCCTTTGCAGGTATAGTTATTATCAGCATTATTATAGCAGCGGCAATTGCAGCCGTCGCTCTTGCCCTTTGCAGCGGAGTTATTGCAAAGAGAGTTTTATTCCCCGTAAAACAGATGCAGATGGCAGCGGACGAGATAGCTTCGGGCGACCTTGACATCGACCACAGCGACATAAAAGCAAACGACGACGAGATAGGGGATATCCTGAATCACATTTTTAAGGCAAAGGATTCGCTCAATATATATATTTCAGATATCAGAAAAGTGCTCACCGCAATGGCATCGGGCAACTTCACCGTGGGAACATCGGTGGATTACGCAGGAAAATATGCCGATCTCGGAAATGCTGCGGAGCATATCAGAAAAGAGCTTTCTATTGTTATTGCAAATATCAACGCATCTGCCGCTCAGGTGTTTACAGGCTCGTCCCAGACGGCTCAGGGAACGGAATCTCTTGCCGGTGGCACCGTAAAGCAGGGATCGGCGATAGAGGAGCTTTCCGCAACCCTCAGCGATATTGCAGACCATGTCAAGGAAACGGCTGACAATGCCCAGAACGCAAGACAGCTTTCAAACAATGCCGTTGTCCTCCTTGGCGAGCAGAACGAGCATATGGAACAGATGCTCGGCGCAATGACAAAGATATCTCAGAAATCAGCGGAGATCGAAAAGATAATCAAGGCTATCGACGATATTGCCTTCCAGACCAATATCCTTGCCCTTAACGCAGCAGTTGAAGCTGCCAGAGCAGGTGAGGCAGGCAAGGGCTTTGCGGTTGTAGCGGACGAAGTAAGAAACCTTGCTTCAAAGAGCGCAGATGCCGTTAAGCAGACCTCCGCCCTGATACAGGCAACCTCCGAAGCGGTCAGCACGGGTGAGGTCATCGCCGACAAGAATGCTCAGACTCTCCATGAGGTCATTGAGATGTTCAACAGGACAAACACAATGATAGACGAGATCGCTGCTGCGGCTGACAATCAGTCCAAGGCGGTATCTCAGATAAATGTTGGTATCGGAGAGATATCCGCAGTTGTTCAGCAGAACTCCGCAACGGCAGAGGAAATTGCGGCTTCCTGCGAGGAGCTTAGCGGTCAGTCGGCAATGCTTCACGAGCAGGTCAATAAGTTCAGAATATAACAGAAATGTATTTATGCCCGTAAATCGGTGAATGACAAAAATCCCGAAAACCTCATTGCTGCGAGGTTTTCGGGATATATTTTTGACTGCATTTTTTTGATTTTTAGTATTATACTAATTCCCGATTATAAAGTGTACAAAAAATCAAGCAAAAGCTTGCGTTTATGGGTTTTGCGCAGATTTTTTGTCTACACTTTAATGAGGGATTAGTATTATTCCCACTCAATAGTAGCAGGTGGCTTGGTTGTAACGTCATAAACAACTCTGTTGATAGACTTTACTTCATTAACGATCCTGTTGGAAGCAGCCGCAAGTACGTCATACGGGATACGGGAGAACTCAGCCGTCATAAAGTCGGTGGTTTCTACCGCTCTCAGAGCCAGCGTGTAATCATAAGTTCTACCGTCGCCCATTACGCCTACCGAACGGTTGTTGGTAAGAACTGCAAAATACTGATTGATAGACTTGTCAAGTCCTGCCTTTGCTATCTCCTCACGGAAGATGTAATCTGCGTCCTGAAGGATAAGCAGCTTTTCATCGGTTATCTCACCGATAATTCTGATAGCAAGTCCCGGTCCGGGGAAGGGCTGACGGTTTACAAGCACGTCCGAAAGTCCCAGTTCACGTCCGAGAGCACGAACCTCGTCCTTGAACAGCAGACGGAGCGGTTCGATTATCTCCTTGAAATCCACATAATCGGGAAGTCCGCCCACATTGTGGTGGGACTTGATAACGGCAGCGTCACCTGTTCCGCTTTCGATGATATCGGGATAGATCGTTCCCTGAACAAGGAAATCTACTTTGCCGATCTTCTTTGCTTCCTTTTCAAATACACGGATAAATTCTTCGCCGATTATCTTGCGCTTTGTTTCGGGGTCTGAAACGCCGTTCAGCTTTTCCATAAACTGAGCCTTGGCATTAACTCTTATGAAGTTAAGTCCCCAGCCCTTGAATGCGTTTTCTACCTCGTCGCCCTCGTTTTTTCGCATAAAGCCGTGATCTACAAAGATACAGGTAAGCTTGTCGCCGACAGCCTTTGCAAGGAGAGCCGCAGCAACGGAGCTGTCAACTCCTCCCGAAAGGGCAAGGAGAACTTTGCCGTCCCCGACCTTTTCACGGATATCCTTTATCGCCGTCTGAGCGTAGCTGCCCATTGTCCAGTCGCCTGTGCAGCCGCAGACGTTTTTCAGGAAGCTGTCGATCATGCCCAGTCCGTACTGAGTGTGGTTTACCTCAGGGTGGAACTGAACCGCATAAAGCTTCTTTTCCTTGTTTTCCATTGCCGCAACAGGGCAGTGTTCTGTGTGTGCGACAGCAGTAAAGCCCTCGGGGAGCTTAGATATATAGTCTGTATGGCTCATCCATGAGATAGCCTTTTCGGGCATATCGTTTATCGCTCCGAAAAGCACGCAGGACTTGTCATATTCCGTTTCGGTCTTTCCGTATTCGGAGGTAATGCAGGTGGAAACCTGTCCGCCGAGGACGTGCGCCATGAGCTGACAGCCGTAGCAGATGCCGAGCACAGGTACACCCAGCTCGAATATTTCCCTTTCGATTGTCGGAGAGCTTTCAAGATAAACGCTGTTGGGTCCGCCCGTAAAGATGATTCCTACAGGTGAAAGCGCCTTGATATCCTCGATCGAAGTTTTGTAGGATCTGACTTCGCAGTAAACGCCGCATTCACGGACACGTCTTGCAATCAGCTGATTATACTGACCGCCGAAGTCAAGCACGACAACCATTTGGTGGGACATAAACAATACCTCGTTTCTGAAATAATTATGTATTCCCGTCCGTTTTCGGAAAAAGCGGCGGGAAAAACTGATTATTTCTATTATCTCATAAATCTGCCCTTTTAGCAAGAAGGCAATTAAATAAAAAAAGTAAATTTTTAATGTATATAACTATTAAAATATAACAAACGGCGAAATACCATGGGGCGAAGGCTTCTATTGACGAATCCGCTTTTTTATGGTATACTAAATAACAAGATATTTGAAAGGAGCAGGTTTTCCTCTGCGGGAGAACTATTATTATCATGGAGCTTTGGGACATTTACGATAAAAACAAGCAGCCTACGGGCAGAACGATGAAAAAAAATGACTGGATACTGAAGGACGACGAATATCATCTTACCGTTCTCGGCGTAGTAATGCGCCCCGACGGAAAATTCCTCATCACTCAGAGGGTCATGACAAAGGCATGGGCGCCCGGTTGGTGGGAGGTTTCCGGCGGAGCTGCCATGGCAGGGGAAAGCTCCCTCGAAGCGGTTATCCGTGAGGTCGGCGAGGAAACGGGACTTGACGTTTCAAAGGCAGAGGGCGGATATGTTTTTTCCTATCACAGAGAAAATCCCGGCGAGGGCGATAACTATTTCGTGGATATCTACCGCTTTGTTATGGACTTTGACGAGTCGGACGTGCATATTCAGACGGCGGAAGCCCTTGGATTCAAGCTTGCTTCCCCTCAGGAGATAAAGGAGCTTGCCGACAAGGGGATTTTCCTGCATTATGACAGCATCAAGCAGGTTTTTGAGGTTTAAAATAATTCATTAACATTATATATTTTGTGCCGATGTGCCTTTTGGGTACGTCGGCACTTTTGTATAAATTTGATATTTTGCAGCTGTATCACATTGAGAAAATTGTAAATTATTACATATTTCTACAAAACCTATTGACAATATAAGAATTATATGCTAAAATCACACTAAACTTATAGGAAAAGTAAAAAACGTCAGACGGTATTCGGAAGTATGCCGTTTGCATGGCATAACAAGTCATAATATGAAACGGAAAGGTGATAATTACTATGTCAAACAATCATTCTTACAAATTTGAAACTCTCCAGCTCCACGTCGGACAGGAAAAGCCCGACAGCGCAACTGATTCCAGAGCCGTGCCCATTTACGCCACATCATCATATGTGTTCAAGGACAGCGCACAGGCAGCAGGACGTTTCGGACTTACCGAAGGCGGAAATATCTATACAAGACTGATGAACCCCACCTCCGATGTTTTCGAGCAGAGAATTGCCGCTCTTGAAGGCGGTGTGGCAGCTCTTGCAACAGCTTCGGGCGCAGCCGCAATTACATACGCTATCGAAAATATCGCCAAGGCAGGAGATCATATCGTTTCCTCAAACAACATCTACGGCGGTTCGTTCAACCTTTTTGAAAACACTCTTTCCGATTTCGGCATCGAAACCACATTTGTTGACGGTACAGGTCCTCTCTCCGCTTTCGAGGAGGCTATAAGACCCAACACAAAGCTTATCTTTGCGGAAACTCTCGGTAACCCCAACTCCACCGTAACCGATATTGACGCTCTTGCGGAAATAGCTCACCGCCACGGTATCCCCCTTATTGTGGACAATACATTTGCGACCCCTTACATTTTCCGTCCCATTGAGCACGGCGCAGACGTTGTTGTCCATTCGGCTACCAAGTTTATCGGCGGTCACGGCACTGTTATCGGCGGCGTAATAATCGATGGCGGAAAGTTTGACTGGGCGGCAAGCGACAAGTTTCCGGGACTTTCAAAGCCGAACCCAAGCTACCACGGCGTAGTGTTCACCGAAGCTGCCGGAAATGCGGCTTACATCACCAAGATCAGAACCACACTCATGAGAGATACGGGCGCAACCATCAGCCCCTTCCACTCCTTCCTCTTCTTACAGGGACTGGAAACCCTTTCCCTGAGAGTTGAGCGTCATGTGGAAAATGCCCTCAAGGTGGTTGAGTTCCTTTCAAAGCACCCTCAGGTGGAATCGGTAAATCACCCCTCCGTTCCGAGCCGTGCCGACCATGAGCTGTACAGCAAGTATTTCCCCAACGGAGCAGGCTCTATCTTCACCTTTGAGATAAAGGGCGATGCGGATACAGCAAAGAAGTTCATTGATAATCTGGAGCTTTTCTCCCTCCTTGCAAATGTTGCGGACGTAAAATCTCTCGTTATCCACCCTGCTTCCACAACTCATTCCCAGATGAGCGAATCCGAGCTTCTTGAATCGGGTATCAAGCCCAATACAATCAGACTTTCTATCGGCACGGAGCATATCGACGATATAATTGCCGATCTTGAACAGGGCTTTGCGGCTGTAAAGTAACAATAAAAAAATTTCATTTCAAACGAGGTTGCAAAAATTAAGGAATCACTGATTAAATCTGGTGCGCATATTGCGCAGTCAGATTTTTCGTCAGATTGTGCAAAAAATTCGCAGGCAGGCTGTCGCCTGTCAAGAATTTTTGGTGCAATATGACGAAAAATATGCAAGCAAGATGTGTGCCAAGCCGTTAGGCGTGATTTAATCAGTGGTTCCTTAAATCTTTTATTCATTGACATTGACCCTTCGGTGTGCTATAATCACACCGAAGGGTTACTTTTTTTATGTGAAAGTTGGTGGTGAAAAATGAAGGATAATAAAGGCTTGCTTGCAAAAACCATGCATCTCATACTTACAAACGTGGGCGGCATGGTTGGCTTGTCAATATATATACTTGTTGACACGATGTTCGTTGCAAACGGTATCGGAGAAAACGGACTTGCGGCGCTTAATCTTGCAATACCCGTATACAAGATCGTCTATGCCATAGGACTGCTTATCGGAGTGGGCGGAGCGACGGTCTATCAGATAAAACGCTCCTGCGGAAAACAAGCAGAAGGCGACAAGGCGTATACCGCAAGCATTTGGCTTGGCGGCTTTTTCGGTGTTATATCGCTGCTTTCGGGATTTTTCCTCACCGAACCTATCTGCAGTGCAATGGCTGACAGCGAGATACTTGCGCAGATGAGCGCAGAATATGTCAGGGTACTGTTTTTCTTCGGCTGGGCGTTTATCTTCAACAACATTTTCATGAATTTTCTCCGCAACGACGGAGCGCCGAACTTTGCAATGGCAATGATGGCGCTGGGCAGCGTTCTGAATATCGTCCTCGATTATATCTTTATCTATCCTCTTAAATGGGGAATGTTCGGAGCAATATTTGCATCGGGACTGGCGCAGACGGTTTCTGTGGCGGCGGAGATAGTGTTCATGCTTGCAAAAAAGCGTGGTTTCAGCTTTGTGCGGTGCAGAGCGTCCTTCAGGGAGCTTGCCGCTGTGATATCACCGGGGTGGGCGGCATTTTTAAACGAAGCGCTTTCGGGAACGGTTGTAATGCTGTTTAATTTTATGGTAATGAAGCACGCAGGCTCGGACGGAATAATCGCCTACGGAGTTATAACCAATCTTGCGATAATGGTAAATTCCGTACTTACGGGAATAGCTCAGGGCGTTCAGCCTGTTATAAGCGAATGCTGCGGAAAAGGCAGCACTTCGGATATGGTAAAGGTCCGCCGTCTGGGACTTACGGTCAGCATAATTTCGGGCATAATAATGTATCTGCTGTTCAATATATTTGCCCGTCAGCTGACCATGATATTTATAAGCTCAAGCACCGAAAGCCTTATTTCCATGACTGCGGAGGCGGTGAGGGTCTACTTTGTGGGATATATATTTGCCGCCTTGGGAATATATATATCCGCATATTTCAGCGCCGCAGAGGAGCCTGTCAAGGGGCTTGTGCTGTCCCTTACAAGAGGTGCGGCGGCAGTTATACCTGCTCTGTTCATAATGGCGGCTGTATGGGGAATAAACGGCGTATGGGCATCGTTTCCCGCAGCGGAATTTATTACGGCAGCGGTAGCTTTCGCAATGGTCTTGATTGCTGACAAAAAACGGAATGAAAAAGTATAAGTTCGGTAAAGAAGACTGTCATGTGTTTTCTTAGGTATCTTGAAAAAACAAATAAAGTGTGATATAATAGATATAATAAATGAAAGGAGAAGTTCGATGGCAAGAAATGTAATATCCGCAAAGCTGGACATAATTTTCAAAAAGCTTTTCACTGAAAATGAAGATATGCTTTATTCTTTCGTTGCAAGTATGCTTGACATTCCGCAGGAAAGCATTAGCGAAATAAAGATAACCAATCCCGAGCTTCCACCCGAAACACTTGCAGGAAAGTTCAGCCGACTTGATTTAAGCCTTAGAGTGGATAACAGGCTTGTCAATGTGGAGATACAGGTGAAAAACGAGCCGGATTATCGTGACAGAACTCTTTTCTATTGGGCAAAGCTATACTCGTCGGAACTGAAAAGCGGCGAGGATTACAGCGAGCTGAAACAGACAATAACCATAAATATCATCAATTTTAATATGTTCGACGGCGAGGATTACCACACCGAAATTGCGGCAATGATAAAAGGTACGGACGAAGTTTTTTCCGATAAATTCGGCATACACTTCTTTGAACTGAAAAAAGTCGGCAAAAAGCCCGATCCCGCCAACAGCCGTGAATTATGGCTGCAGTTCATTAATGCCGACAGTGAGGAGGAGCTTGAGATGATAAGTCAGACCAACATTCCGATAATGCAGAAAGCAGTAAATGTAATATATGATATGTCCGAGGACACAAAGATCAGAGAGATTGCCCGTCTGCGTGAAAAGGCTCTGCACGACGAAGCTTCGGCGCTGAAAAATGCCAAGGAAGAGGGAATCATAGAGGGCAGAGCGGAAGAACGTGCCAATGCTGTCAGAAAAATGAAAGCTTTAGGTTTTACAGACGAACAGATCAAAGCGATATATAACGAAGATCGATAAGCTGCCACAATCAAAGGTTTATGCAAAACGGCTGCTGCAGTGTAAAGCTGCAGCAGCCGTTTTGCATCATTTCAATTGCAGACACTCCGCAATATTCAACTTTTTTCGGCTTCTTTTAATAAAAATCTACATATTTTTTCAAAATATTATTGACACATACATTTTTTTACTCTAAACTATAATTATGTGTGCTGTGCGAATGGAACAGCTCATATTCTGATTCATGGGAAGGATTTGGCGGAATGAACAATATTATCAGCTTAAAAAATATTGTCGTTGATTTTGACGGCGACAGGATCCTCAAAAGCATCAATCTTGATATCAAGGATAAAGAATTCGTTACTCTCCTCGGTCCGTCGGGCTGCGGAAAAACAACTACTCTTCGCATTATCGGAGGCTTTCTCACACCGACGAGCGGAGATGTTCTGCTGGAGGGCAAAAAGATAAACGATCTTCCCCCTCATAAGCGTGATATAAATACTGTTTTTCAGAGATATGCTCTGTTCCCTCACCTGAACGTTTACGATAATATCGCCTTCGGTCTGAGAGTGAAAAAGGTCCCCGAAAAAGAGGTGCTCAAAAGAGTAGGGGAGATGCTGGAGCTTGTAAATCTTGTGGGCTTTGAAAAGCGCTCCATTCACCGTCTTTCGGGCGGTCAGCAGCAGCGTGTGGCTATTGCGAGAGCCCTTGTAAATCACCCGAAGATACTTCTTCTTGACGAACCTCTTGGTGCTCTTGACTTAAAGCTCAGAAAAGAGATGCAGACGGAGCTGAGAAAGATACAGCAGGCGCTGGAGCTTACCTTTGTTTACGTCACTCATGACCAGGAGGAGGCGCTCACCATGAGCGATACCGTTGTTGTCATGAACAACGGTCACATTCAGCAGATAGGTTCGCCCACAGATATCTACAACGAGCCTGTCAACTCCTTCGTTGCGGATTTTATTGGAGAGAGCAATATCCTAAACGGCTCTATGCCCCGTGACTGTCTGGTTGAGTTTGCGGGAAAACAGTTTGAATGCGTTGACAAGGGATTTTCACCCAATGAGACCATAGATGTAGTCATTCGTCCCGAAGACGTCAAGGTCATTTCCGCCGAGGGCGCAAAGCTCACGGGCATCGTTGAATCGGTAGTATTCAAGGGAGTCCACTACGAAATGATAGTTGACGGCGTTGACCACAAGTGGATGATACATTCCACCAAGGCAGAACCTGTGGGTTCAATGATAGGCATGACCTTCGACCCCTTCGATATCCACATCATGAAAAAAAGCACCGAGGATAAGTAAAGGAGGTATGCAAAAAAATGAAGCAGATGAAGATCTTTTCAGCCCCGTACCTTGTATGGATGGTTGTATTTATTGCAGTTCCGCTGCTCATGGTAGCATATTTTGCCTTTACGGATGACAGCGGAGCATTAACGCTGGATTACGTTTCGGAGGCGGGACAGTATGCCAATATATTTGTCCGCTCCATATGGCTTGCGGTCATTGCAACAGCCATATGCCTTGTCATGGCGTATCCCGTTGCATTTATCCTTTCACGAACGGAAAAGCACAAGCAGGGAACGATGCTGATGATAGTCATGCTCCCCATGTGGATGAATTTCCTGCTCAGGACATATGCATGGATGACTCTTCTGGGAAACAACGGCGTGATAAATTACCTTTTCAGCCTTGTGGGAATGGGTCCCTTTAAAATGATAAACACTCAGGGAGCGGTAGTCCTCGGAATGGTCTACAACTATCTCCCCTTTATGATACTTCCCCTCTATTCGGTCATGGTCAAGATAGACAAAAGCGTCATTGAAGCAGCCTCCGACCTTGGCTGCAATTCTGCGGCAGTGCTTTTCAAGGTTGTACTTCCTCTCAGCGTTCCCGGTATCATGTCGGGAATAACCATGGTTTTTGTCCCTGCCATAAGCACATTTATTATTTCAAGAATGCTGGGCGGCGGCTCAAATCTCCTTATCGGCGACCTTATCGAGATGCAGTTCCTCGGAAACGCTTACAATCCGCATCTGGGAGCTGCCATATCGCTGGTGCTCATGGTCATCATACTGCTGATAATGACCATAATGAATCAGTTCAATCCCGACGATCAGGTGCTTATCTGACCGTATCTGAACCGCAGAAAGGAATGATACAGATGAAAAAACTTGCAAAGGTCTACATGGGACTTGTGCTCATGTTTCTATATGTCCCCATTTTTGTGCTTATAGTTTTTTCCTTTAACGAAACCAAGAGCCGCTCGGTTTTCAGCGGCTTCACCCTCGACTGGTACGCAAAGCTTTTCCGAAACGAGATAATTATATCCTCTCTTATGAACACCCTGCTTATCGCAGTCGCAGCAAGCATAGCCGCAACCATACTCGGCACATTTGCGGCTATCGGCATAAATTCCATGAAAAAGCTCCCAAGGGCGATCGTTATGAATATAACCAATATGCCGATAATCAATCCCGAAATAGTGACGGGCGTGTCCCTCATGCTGCTGTTTGTGTTTTTTGCGGCAAGAATGAATCTGGAGTTCGGATTTGTGACCCTGCTTATCGCTCACATCACCTTTGATGTGCCCTATGTTATCCTGAACGTAATGCCTAAGTTCAAGCAGATGGATCCTCATCTTTACGAGGCGGCGCAGGATCTGGGGTGCAGTCCTCTGAGTGCATTCGTAAAGGTAGTCCTGCCCGAAATAATGCCCGGCGTTGTAAGCGGATTTCTCATGTCCTTTACCTTTTCGCTGGACGATTTTGTCATAAGCTATTTTACAAGCGGTTCGACCTCTCAGACTCTTCCCATAACCATATATTCCATGACACGGCGTAAGATATCTCCCGAAATAAATGCTCTCTCAACCATTATCTTTGTTGCTGTGGTCATAGTTCTTGCGGTGAAGAACGCCGTTGAGAACCGTCAGTACAAAAACCGTATTATGGAAGGAGCGGACGAATGATGAAGAAGCTTCTCACTGTCCTTTCCGCACTTATCCTTTCCATGACAATGCTCTCAGCCTGCGCCGAAACCGACGGCACGGAGGAAGATGAGGAAGAAGAGGGCGGCTCTCAGACACTTAACATTTCCGACCCCGATTATTACTCAAGGTTCAAGGACGACAATATTTCCATTAACGTCTACAACTGGGGCGAATACATCTCCACGGGAGCAGACGAGGGAACCCTTAACGTAAACGGTGAATTTACCAAGCTTACGGGCATAAAGGTAAACTACACAAACTACGCCACCAATGAGGAGCTTTACGCAAAGCTCAAAGGAGGCGGAGCAAGCTATGATATTATTATCCCATCGGATTACATGATCTCCAAAATGATAAAGGAGGATATGCTTTCTGAGCTGAACTTTGACAATATCCCCAATTTCAGCTATATCATGGATAATTTCGTTGACCCCGTATACGACCCCGAAAACCGCTATTCCGTACCGTACACATGGGGCACGGTGGGCATAATCTACAACACCGCCATGATAGATATCCCCGAAGAGGAGATCGACTGGGATATACTCTGGAACGAGGATTATCTTGACGAAATACTGATGTTTGACAATCCCCGTGACGCATTTGCCATTGCGGAGATAATGGAAGGCTTCTCCATCAACACCGAAAGCGAGGAGGAGCTGACAGATGCCGCAGAAAAGCTGAAGGAGCAGAAAAGGGTAGTTCAGGCGTATGTCATGGACGAGATATTCGACAAAATGGCAGCAGGCGATGCATGGCTTGCCCCTTACTACGCAGGCGACGCTCTGACGATAATGGAGGAAAATGAAGATCTTGCCTTCGTTGTGCCAAAGAGCGGAACAAACCTTTTTATCGACGCTATGTGTATCCCTGCAGGAGCAAAGCAGAAGGAAGCCGCCGAGATGTATATCAACTTCATGTGCGAGCCTGATATTGCATACTCAAACATAGACTACATCTGCTATTCCACTCCTCACAGCGAGGCTTACGAGATGCTTGACGACGAGGTCAAATACAGCAGCGTTTCCTACCCCGACGACGATTTTATTGCCGAGAACACAACGGTTTTCGTTAATCTGTCCGATGAAGCCAATATTCTTATGCAGTCTTTGTGGACGGAAATGAAATCCGCCGAGGACGAGAACACAAACAAGTGGATAGTACCCGTTTTCCTCCTTGCATGCATTCTTCTGATAATATTTATCCTTATCCGCAGACATATAATCAGCAAGAGAGATATTTTCTGATTTGTTAGTTTAAAAAGTTCGGTAGCGAAAAAAACTATAGTTCCTGATCGCAGCAAAAGTTTCGCTCAAGCCTTTTCCAAAGGCTTGCAGGTTTCCAAAGGGCAGC
>JBJERW010000002.1:0-4688 GCA_051882475.1 Huintestinicola sp.
TCCGTAGCGCTCCGAGCACTCCCCCCTCTCCTGAAGGTTTTCCCTTTGCAGGGCAGAAAGATATCTTAACTATTTCAATAACGATACGGAAAAGAACAAAACTGTCCTTCCTAAAACGGGCAATGAAACTTCTACCATATTCAGAAAAACTATAAAAGAACTCGGCAAAAGATACCATAAAGTACCGTTACCGAGCAATTTCTATAACGTCAAAAAAAATTATGATGTGTTAGTGGGGAGTGCTAAACACTGCTTAGCACTCCATACTGATGAGTGCTAAAATTTACTGTATTATCACAGAAATGTCATATAATAGTCACATATAATCATTATACTATTAACCATAGAAAGAAAAAATCCGCACCCCGTGAAAATAGAGTGCGGATGTATCCTTGGTGGAGGTGACGGGAATCGAACCCGTGTCCGAAAACCGATCCACAGGACTTTCTACGAGCGTAGTCTGTCATCAGTATTCCCTTGCGCCAAAGCAGACAGACACGCTTCGGCGTTCGGTAGCCTGTTGTACATTAACGGGTTACAGGCTTAACCCGTTAACGTTCACCACTGATCGACGCCTGTTCCGAAACCGTGGTACTTAACGGACAGACGAGCAGCACTTAAGCGGCTGCTAATTCAAAATTATTGTTGTCGTCTAATTTTAAAACGTGTGCCTTTTATAGAGATGAGCACCATCCTCTGCTCGCTTATCCCGCTTCAGAGTCCCCGTCGAAACCTTTACACCCCCGTAAATGAGATGCGGACGACAATGACAATTTATCTGCTGCGGTTCTTGATAGCTCTTTCAATGTCACGCTGAGCTGCCTTGGCTGCCATATCCTCACGCTTGTCGTGAAGCTGCTTGCCCTTGCAAAGTCCCAGCTGCATTTTTACCTTTGAGCCTTTGAAGTAAAGGGAGATCGGAATGAGCGTCAGTCCCTGCTGCTTAACGACTCCGAAGAGCCTGTTTATCTCCCTCTTGTGGAGAAGCAGACGGCGTACCCTCATAGGGTCACGGTTGAAAATATTGCCGTGGTCGTAAGGGGATATGTGCATTCCTTTGACCCAAAGCTCACCGTCGTCGATAGAGCACCAGCTGTCTTTAAGGTTAACGCCGCCCTGACGGATCGCCTTGACCTCAGTTCCGACCAGCTCTATCCCGGCTTCAAAGCTTTCGAGAATGAAATAGTCGTGCCTTGCCTTGCGGTTTTCGGCGATCGTTTTCAGTCCTGATGATTTATCCGCTGCCATAATGCACGTCCTTTCATAATCGACTTATAGTAATATAACACATTTAAAATTAGTTGTCAAGGCTTTTTGAGCATATTTAAAAAGCCTTTTTGCGACAAAAAAATTTCCTCGGCAAATACATATGCCGTCCCAAAGGCGGAATATTGTATATAAAATATATCGCAAAACCCATTGCATATAACCATACAGAAAGGATGATATATATGAATATGCAGAAACTGACCAAGAAGACTGTCGAAGCGATCCAGTCGGCACAGGACACTGCGGTGGAGTATCAGAACACCAACGTTGACCAGCCCCATCTCTTTTATGCCCTCATGACTCAGGAAAACGGACTTATCCCTCAGCTTATGAAGAAGCTCGGAAAGAACAGCGAGATGATAGCCGAAGCGGCACAGCGCATTATTGCTCGTATGCCTAAGGTAACGGGCAGCGGACGTGACATGAACACCGTCTACATCTCCACATCTCTTGACAAGCTCCTCAATGCTGCGGAAGCTATCGCCAAGAAAATGGGCGATGAATATGTGTCGGTGGAGCATATCATGCTCTCCTATTTTGACAACGCAGACAACGAAATGTCAAAGCTTCTGAAGGAATTCTGCCTTGACAAGAATGATTTCCTTAAGGCGCTCCAGGAGGTCAGAGGAAATCAGCGTGTTACCACGGATTCTCCCGAGGATACCTATGATGTGCTGAAAAAATACGGTCAGGATCTTGTGGAGCTTGCAAAGCAGAACAAGCTTGACCCTGTTATCGGCCGTGACAGCGAGATAAGAAACGCTATCCGTATACTTTCACGTAAGACAAAGAATAACCCTGTTCTTATCGGTGAGCCGGGCGTCGGAAAAACTGCTATTGCCGAAGGTCTTGCACAGAGAATAGTCAGAGGGGACGTTCCCGATAATCTTAAGGACAGAAAGCTGTTCTCTCTCGACATGGGCGCACTTATTTCGGGCGCAAAGTTCAGAGGAGAGTTTGAGGAACGTCTGAAAGCTGTACTCAACGAGGTCAAGAAGTCGGACGGAAAAATAATCCTCTTCATAGATGAGCTGCATACTATTGTCGGAGCAGGAAAGACCGACGGCGCAATGGACGCAGGCAACCTCCTCAAGCCGATGCTTGCAAGAGGAGAGCTGCACTGTATCGGCGCAACCACTCTCAACGAGTACCGTATGTATATTGAAAAGGACCCTGCCCTTGAACGACGTTTCCAGCCCGTTCACGTTGCCGAGCCGACTGTTGAGGACACAATTTCTATCCTCAGAGGCTTGAAGGAGCGCTACGAGGTCTACCACGGCGTAAAAATTCAGGACAGTGCACTGATAACCGCTGCGACCCTTTCCAACAGATATATTTCCGACCGTTTCCTCCCCGATAAGGCGATAGACCTTGTGGACGAAGCCTGTGCGCTTATCAAGACGGAAATGAACTCCATGCCCACAGAGCTTGACGATATCGCACGAAAGATCATGCAGAAGGAAATTGCGGAAACTGCCCTCAAAAAAGAGGAAGACAAGCTTTCTCAGGAGCAGCTTGCCGATGTGCAGAAGGACCTTTCCGAGCTTCGTGAGCAGTTCAACGAGATGAAGGCACGCTGGGAGAACGAGAAGAATTCCGTTTCCAAGCTCCAGAAGCTTCGTGAGGATATCGAAAAGACTAACGGCGATATTGTAAACGCCGAGAGAAATTATGACCTTAACAAGGCAGCCGAGCTGAAATACGGAAAGCTCCCTGCTCTTAAAAAGGAGCTTGAAGAAGCGGAAGCAGCCGCAGACGATTACGAAAAGCACACCCTTATCCGTGACAAGGTCACCGACGAGGAGATCGCCAAGATCGTTGGCAGATGGACGGGCATACCCGTTTCAAAGCTGATGGAGGGCGAGCGTGACAAGCTGCTCAACATGGAAAATATCCTCCACAAGAGGGTGATCGGACAGGACGAAGCTGTCACCAAGGTAAGCGAAGCTATCCTCCGTTCGAGAGCGGGCATACAGGATCCTCACAGACCTATCGGTTCCTTTATGTTCATGGGACCTACGGGTGTAGGTAAGACGGAGCTTGCAAAGGCTCTTGCACAGGCGCTGTTCGACGATGAAAAGAACATCGTACGTATTGATATGACCGAGTACATGGAGAAGCACTCCGTGAGCCGTCTTATCGGAGCGCCTCCGGGCTATGTTGGTTACGAGGAGGGCGGTCAGCTTACGGAAGCGGTTCGCCGCAAGCCCTATGCCGTTATCCTCTTTGACGAGGTTGAGAAGGCGCACCCCGATGTGTTCAATATTCTGCTACAGGTGCTTGACGACGGCCGTGTGACCGACTCTCAGGGCAGAACGGTGGACTTCAAGAACACAATTATTATTCTTACTTCAAACCTCGGTTCGGATTACATTCTCGACGGCATTGACGAAAACGGAGAGATATCCGACAGTGCAAGGGAGAACGTAAACAAGCTCTTGAAGAGCCATTTCCGTCCCGAATTCCTCAACCGTCTTGACGAGATAGTTTTTTACAAGCCTCTGTCGAAGAAGGAGATATATCCTATCATCGACCTTATGGTTGCGGATCTCAGAAAACGGCTCAGAGCAAAGCAGCTTGATGTTGAGGTCACCGATGCGGCAAAGGAGAAGATCATCTCCGAGGGTTACGACCCCGTTTACGGTGCAAGACCGCTCAAGAGATACATTCAGCGTAATCTTGAAACCCTTATCGCCCGCAAGATAATTGCCGACGACCCCGAGCCGTACTCGATAATCAAGGTAGACTGCGAGGACAACAGCTTTATCCTCAAGGACGGCGGCAAAGCTGAGAGCATCTTCGATGAAGAAGACTAAGGCAGGCTGAGGCAGCATGATGCTGCACCCGATCGGCAGGCTGAGCCTGCACCATATCGTTTCATAGTTTGTTTTGGACTGAAAATTCTTGGCTCGGTAACGGTACTTTATTGAGTATCCGTTGCCGAGTCTTTTTTCTGTTTGTTTGATTTAGATATGTACAGTTGATTCATTGCCCGTTTTAGCAAGGATAGTTTTTGATGTTTTTCGTATTGTTATTATGAAATGTAAGTTCTTTCATTACCCACGAGGGGGGAAACCTATATGAGAGAAGGAAAAAGAAAATCCGGCAAAAATCGGCATTTCCTTCTCTCTCGTTAACCTACGGTTAACATACGGTTTTCCCCCTCGTGCTCCCCCTTTCCCTTTCACCTCTTATCCTTTGCCGATTTTTCTGTTCTTGCGTATCGGTAGTAAAAGAGTTCGTAAGCTGCGCTTACGAAGGGGCAGATACGGAATTACTATTTCAAAAAGGCAAGATATTTTTCAGTTTCAGAAATAAGTACCGAGTAAGATAACGGAAGGTGCTGCCCATTGTCACGCAGTATACACTATTACGAAGTAAAACAATTACTGAGATAACCAAGCACCATGTTAACCCAA
>JBJERW010000003.1:0-4517 GCA_051882475.1 Huintestinicola sp.
TAAATCCGTCGATCATCATAAACAGTGAATTATCTCTCTGCTTGATGGGCAGCTCGGGATGAGGGTCGCCTAAAGTAATGAGATTCTTTAACGCTGTAACGATCTTGGGACTGAATATCAGCATTGCGATCTCTATCAGCGCAAAAAATATTCCCTTGACATACTGTTTCAGCCAGATTATGTGTGAAAGTCCCATAAAAAGAATACTTGTAATAAGTATCTTCTTTTTGGAGGAACCGTCACGAACTATCATTTCCTTTGCCATGATGATGACCTCTCTTTCAAGAAATTATGTATGATTAGGGTGTGTTGACACTATCCGAAATGTTCGGATTGCAGGCAGATTTTTCGTATTTCAAGGCAATTTTTCGCAGTAATACTTGCGTATTGCAAGGAAAATTAACGCAGAAAGACGGAAAATATGCTGCAAGACGGGCGTTGAGCGGTAGTGTCAACACACCCTAAACGGATCTTCCGAGCCGCAGTGCAGCATTTGCGGCTCAAATTAAGGGGGAAAAATGAAAATTATAATGTGGAACGCTTGATTGATATCTCGTAGCTCAGGAAACCGCCGCCATGAAAATCGCTGTCGTTTATAAGCGACAGAACGGTGCGTGCAGCCGCCTCTCCAAGCTCGAAGGGATCGGCATTTACCGATGTGACGGGAGGGGTGTAGCTTTGAAGGATAGGACTGTTATAAAAGCTTGCTATCTTTATTTCATCCGGAACGGATATCTGCTTTTCCTTCAGTGCGGCAAGTGCCCTTACACATATATAGTCATCGCCGCAGATAATACAGTCGCAGCCTTTGTTTAATATTTCGCCTACAGCAAGCTCAACTGATCTCCGCCCGGAAAGATTTTCATAAACAAGGGAATTATCGAATGTTCTGCCTACTTTTGTATATGCATTAACAAAACCGTTGTATCTGCTCACATTGACATTGTGACTTTTGCTGCCGAGAAGAAGTGCTGTCCTGCTGCAGCCTCCGGATATAAGATATGTGGTAAGCTCGCTGCAGGCGGATTCGTGGTCGATATCTATCTGAACCACGGAGTCGTCCGAAGTTGAGCCTATAAGCACAAAAGGAATATTATTCTCTTTCAGCAGCTTTACCGCAGGATCATCGGTCACGGAACGGGTAAGGATAACTCCGTCGACCTTTCTGTTGCGGATAATTCTGTCAAGCTGTGACGCATCATCAGATGCCGCCATGGCAACTATGACATCGTAATCCATTGATGAAACCGTTTCGCATATTCCCGTAAGACAGTTCTGGAAGAATGGTATCTCGCCCAGATCCTTTTCATAGGGAAGAACCACGCCGATATTGAATGTCTTCGACTGCGCAAGGCCTCTGGCAATGACGTTGGGCTGATAATTCATCTCCGCAGCGCACTGCATGACCTTTTGCCTGGTTTCCTCACTGATCCTTCCTTTTCCCGAAAGGACTCTGGAAACAGTGGATTTTGATACTCCCAACGCCTTTGCAACGTCGTCCAGCGAGGCTTTGGATGTATTTTTTTCATTTGAAAGGCTCATAACTTATTTGCTCCGTTATATAATATTTGTATGTATATCGGCGCCTTTTTTGCGCAACCGATTGTTCTTTCTAAAACTATAATATCACACATATTATTTGTTGTCAATAAACAGTTTATATAAATAAACACAAAAGTTATTGTTTATATTCACCAACAGACTGCTTAATTATATAATTGCATCAAAACAATTGTTGCGCAGAGATTTTTCACACAACATATGACGGTTTGTTGGTTTTGCATAATTAATTTGAACAATAATCGTCATATTTGTAATATTGACAAAATTCAGATAATGTGTTATTCTTTGTTCAAGAGCAAACGATTGCACAACAAGCAGCTGCAACAGCGGCGGCAAAAAAGCTGTGTTATCGGTTATTCAAACGTAACAAAAGTCAAATCAAAAACATATTTTTGGAGGTATCACCATGAAAAAACGTGTACTTGCATCGGTTATCGCATTATCAAGCGCAGCTATGATGTTCTCAGGCTGCGGCAGTCAGACAGGCGGCAGTACGGACTCAAACAACGGAGCAGACGCTCCCGCAGCTTCCTCAGGAGAAGCCGTGACCCTCAAGGTTTGGGAATCCGTTGACGGTCCCGACAAGTGGATCCAGCAGGCAGGCGAAAAATTCACCGAGCAGAACCCCAACATCAAGATCGAATTTGTAAACGTTGAACTTGGCGATTCAGCAAGCGCAATCGCACTTGACGGTCCCGCAGGCACAGGTCCCGACCTTTTCGCAGCTCCTCATGACAAGCTGGGCGAGCTTGTTGTGGGCGGACACATTCTTCCCACTGCTGACGCTGACAGTGTAAAGGGACAGGTTCTCGGCTCCTGCTCAAGCGCCCTCACATATGACGGCACAATGTACGGTTATCCCACATCTGCCGAAACCTATGCTCTCTTCTACAACAGAGCTCTTATTTCCGACGATGAAGTTCCCAAGAACTGGGACGATCTCTACACATGGGGTCAGTCCTTCAGAGATGCAAATCCCGATAAGTATCCCATCGTTATGGACGTTACATCAATATACTACACCATTCTCTTTACAACAGGCAACGGCAACCGTCTTTTCGGTGAGAGCGGATTCGATACATCCTCCTCTTATCTGAATACTGCCGATGCCGTAAACGGAATGAAGATGTTCCAGAAGCTCCATGATATTATCCCTGTTGCTTCCGCTGACTTAGGTACTGATACAGCTGACGGCGCATTCAAGGCAGGCACAGCTGCAATGCACATTTCGGGTCCCTGGAACGTTGCTTCCTTCACAGAGGCAGGCATTGACTTCGGCGTAACGACTATTCCTTCTCTTACAAACGGCGGAGATCCCGCTGCTTCCTTCTCGGGCACAAGAGGAATGTTCGTTTCCGCATATTCCGATCACCCCGATGAGGCTGCTCAGTTTGCAGAGTTTCTCATCACCGATGAAATGCAGCAGCTCAGATACGAGATCACAGGCGCTCTTCCTTCTACAAATATCGCAGTTGACAGCGAAGCAGCTCTCGGATTTATCGCACAGCTCGACTATGCATTCCCCATGCCTTCAGTTCCTCAGATGACAGCATTCTGGGAGTCCTCAGGAAGCGCTTCCTGCAACATCTGGGACGGCGCAGATGTTCAGTCTGAGCTTGACGCTCTCGATGCAGCTATCACAGTAAACAACTGATATTAATATTCCCCAATAGCTTCAATGCACTGTTCATAATTATGTTTATGAACAGTGCATTTCTCATAATTGATACCGATCTTCGATAAAATGTGAACAATAAATCCTGCATATATCGCTTTTGCGCATATTTGTTGTCTGCATTTTTTCGGGGATAAGTATAACGGAACGGGAGGGACTATTTTGAAAAAACTATTTAAATGCACTGCACTTCTTTGTTCGGCGGCATTGCTTCTGAGCGCCTGCGGAACAAAAACATCGTCCGGTCCCCTTGAGTTTACGACCGACAGCGACAATTCATGGATAACGGGAAACGAACCTATAAGCTCATCAATTTACGTTGACAAAATAGAGGGACTCAGCACAGATTTTATCCGTGCCGTGGATATTTCTTCGGTCATTTCGGAGGAAAAGAGCGGTGTTGTATACAAGGATTTTGACGGCAGCGAACAGGATATTTTCAAAACTCTTAAACAGAGCGGTATCAACTATGTTCGTGTAAGAGTATGGAACGACCCCTTTAACGCTGACGGAAACAGCTATGGCGGCGGCGGAAATGACGTTTCAACTGCGGCTGAGATCGGAAAGCGTGCTGCCGAAAACGGCATCAAGACGATCGTTGATTTCCATTACTCCGATTTCTGGGCAGACCCCTCAAAGCAGATGGCGCCTAAAGCATGGGCGGATATGGACATTGACACAAAGGCAGACGCACTTTACAGCTTCACCAAAGAGAGCCTTGACAAGATGATCAAAGCAGGCGCAGATGTGGGCATGGTGCAGATAGGCAACGAAACAACGGGGGCTATGTGCGGCGAAACCAACTGGATAAAAATAACCAAGCTTATGGAATCGGGAGCAAAGGCTGTCCGTGAAACTGACCCCGATATACTTATTGCGGTCCATTTTACCAATCCCGAAAAATCGGAAAATTACGAGCAGTATGCAAAGATACTTGCAAATTACAATGTCGATTACGACGTGTTTGCAAGCTCATACTATTCATACTGGCACGGCACTCTCGATAACCTCACTGCGATACTGAAAAAGATATCGGAGGAATACGGCAAGTATGTTATGGTTGCCGAAATGTCCTATGCATTCACCGCCGAGGACGGAGATGATTTCTCAAATACCATCGGCGACGGCGGTACGTTTGAAAAGCATTATCAGTTTACCGTGCAGGGACAGGCAGACGGTATCAGTGATGTTATCGAAGCAGTTCACAATGTCGGAGAAAAGGGCATCGGCGTATGCTACTGGGAGCCTGCATGGATACCTGTTCCGGGAAATAATTATG
>JBJERW010000004.1:0-4470 GCA_051882475.1 Huintestinicola sp.
CTGCACTCCCTTTCCCTAAACCACACCCCCTTTAGGCTATGCTCTCTCATTGCCCGGCGGCTTATACAGCCGTTAATTTTTTATTCTTTTTCACTTTGGGTTAACATGGTGCTTGGTTATCTCAGTAATTGTTTTACTTCGTAATAGTGTTTACTGCGTGACAATTGGGAACGCCTTCCGTTATCTTACTCGGTACTTGTTTCTGAACATAGAAAAGCTTCTTGCCTTCTTAGTAAAGTAATTCCGTATCTGCCCTTCGTAAGCGCAGCTTACGAACGAATTTTCTCCCGATACGCAAGAACGGAAAAATCGGCAAAGGATAAGAGGTGAAAGGGAAAGGGGGAGCACGAGGGGGGAAAACGTTAGGAGAGAAGGAAATGCCGATTTTTGCCGGATTTTCTTTTTCCTTCTCTCATATAGGTTTCCCCCCCCTCGTGGGTAATGAGATAACTTACATATCAAAATAATCAATACGGAAAAATAAAATACTATCCTTAAAAAACGGGCAACGAAACATCTACAATATTCAAATCAAACTAACAGAAAAAAGCTCGGCAACGGGTACAAAACAAGTACCGTTACCGAGCCAAGAACTATCATATCCGAACAAACTAACAGAACGATAGGGTTGCAGCATCATGCTGCCGGTTGGGTGCAGGCTCAGCCTGCCTAAAAAGTAACGGTTCACTGTTTGTACCGTTACCGAGCCAAGAATTATAACGCCCAAATAAACTAACAGAACGATTGCGTGCAGGCTCAGCCTGCTAAATGTGACGGCCAAGACTTTTTCTTTTGACGGCTATCTTTACAAGCGCCATAAGTACCGATTGGCGCTTTTCCTCTTTGAGCTTCTCAGCTCGTTTCAGATCATTGTCTGTCCGTATCTTTACAATAACAGGACTTATCTCCTCAAAGGCTTCAACAGCAGCCTCAGCGCTGCATCTGTCGCAGGTGCAGCAGTTAAAACGCTTCATCGCAACAGGCAGCCATTCGGATATAAGCTCAGAGGTGATGTTTATCTCGGCAGTCCCGTCGGGATTCTGCTTCTGAACCATGGGACGGGGATTTTCCTTGGAACGGATAATTTCTTCCTTGAAGGTTTCGTCAATAATCGGATTTACAGGTCCGTCCGAGCCTGTAAGCAGACGCATGAGTTGGGGCGTCTTGTTTGATTTTCGACTTTTCAACGGTTACCGTTCCTTTCTCTATGATATGTTGTCAGCGCTGCTCGCAGAGCGACGGGTAAAGCTCCTCGGCAAGACGTGTGTATTCCTTCGACGCCTTGCATTTCGGAGAGTAGTCAACGAGTGCTTCCTGATGTGCGGGAGCCTCCGCTGCGGCTATGCAGGCGGATATTTTTGTGTCGAATATTTGTGTGTTCAGCTTGTCGGCAATGATCTGCGCCATCTCGGCGACCTCTTGGGAAAGCTGATATTTTGCATTGTATTTTGTCAGCAGTATTCCTCTTACGTTGAGCTGCTTGTTGTAATATTTTTTCACCGCAAGAATAGTGTCCTTTATCTGCGCTATACCCTGTAAGGACAGTACCTCGGCGGTCATGGGGATTATCAGGTCGTTTGCGGCGGTATATGCGTTTATCGTCAGGATAGACAGCGCAGGAGGAGTGTCGATCAAAACAACATCGTAATCGTCCTTTACGGTGTCCAGACATTTTTTCAGCTGAAATTCCCTGTCTGCGCAGGTAAGCTCAAGCTCCGTTCCCGAAAGCAGGATATTTGACGTTATAACATCGCAGATGTGAGTTCTTTTGATAGCCTGTCTTATGCGGCATTTTCCCGTAAGCACGTCATGAATGTTATATCCGTCATCGTCTGCGCCAAGGGAAAAGGACAGATTTCCCTGAGGGTCAAGGTCGATAGCTAAGACCCTTCTGCCCCTGTTTTTGAATATACCTGCCAAAGCGGCACAGGTAGTTGTTTTACCTACGCCGCCCTTCTGATTTGTAACCGCTATTGTGATACTCATAGTTCAAGCAAACATTCCTTCGGAAAAAATTATCTTGATGAATTCTTTTTCAGCCTTTCACGTTCCTCCAGCTGCTTTTCAAAAATAAACCGGGCGATCTTTTCCTCCTGACCGTGGCTTACCTCCATGAACTGACAGCCGTAGCCGATCATGTCGCCGTTGTTATCAAGCTGTATACGCAGTATCTTCGTTTGAAGCGCTATTGTTTCGTCCAGCATGAGAAGGGTAATAACATCATCGGGCACAAGCTGTTCACTGCAGTTCATAAGAACTCCGCCCAGATTTATATTTAGAAGTCTGGCTTTTATGGGAGGATCGAATTCGGTTTTTTCACCGTCCCTGTCCAGACAGGATATCAGTACCTCGGTGTCGGTCTTGACCTTAAAGGAATTTCTGCGCTCCTCAAGAACTATTCCGTCGTCCACGTGGAAATTCAGCTGTTCCTCCGTGCTGATATCGACCTTGGTAACGCATTGTATTCTTGTGCCGTTGACGTATTCAAAAACTGCGGTAATAGGGTCCTCACGGGAAAGCACAGGAAGCCCTGCACATTTGACAACCACCAGCTCAAGTCCCCTGATCTTGAAAAAATCCCTTGGGAAGGTGAAGGATTTGGTCGAAATGATCCTGTTACCGTTCTTATCATATATATCAACTCGTGTGATTTTTTCTTTATTCAGCATAAGAACACGGCTCCATTCAATGATTATACGGCATATGGTTTGTCGGCGTAAAGTCAGGCTCACCATAATATAAATGTCCCGAATTTGTTTACAGACATCTTCATTTTATTATACTAAATCTCACAGACTTTTGCAATAGCTTATCGCAAAACTTGTATATTTTATATCTTCCGAACAATATTTTTTGGGCATTTAGAATAAATCATCGGCAGTAATTTGCGAAACCTCTGTACAAACCGAGAAAAAAATGTTACAATAATAAGAAGAACGCCGACGGCATGAGCTTTCGGCGAAAAATTCCGACAGGGAGGGACTGCTGTGCATAAAATGATACATGCCGATATCAAGCGGCTTGAGCGGAGATACGGCAGACTTATCTTCCTGCTGAACCTTCCCTCCATAGCAGCCGTGATATCTCTGCTGATAATCGTATATGCCGTGCTGCGGGGCGCAGAAAATGTCCCTGCTTATATTTACCGCACGATTTTCTATGTCCTTTACTGCTCGGCGGTGTACAGCTTTATCGTTACCCTTGCCGTAAGCATTATCGAAACGCTGGTTGTCAGGGGGCACAAGAACGATACCTATATCGAGATATTCAACTCTGTCATGGTAGTTTCCCGTCACAGCGGAACGGGAGTCGAAAACGGCAGCCTATGCGATTACAAAAAGCTTTGGGTCATTGCCCTTGCGGATATTGAAAAGGTGTCCTGCCTGCGAAGCAAAATGGTCATTTCCGCAAAGGCACGGTGCTTTGAGGGCAAAAGCCGATGGCTTGGATATGAAACCGATGAAAAGGGAGATATTGATTTCGACTACTGGTGGTATAACGAAAACGGCGGAAAAAATATACAGAGTGTAGAATTTCAAGATGTTTATACATATTCCGACCGAATCGCTCAGCGGATAATTTTCTGCTCGGAAAAAAGCAGAGAGCGTGAGATAAGGCGGCAGGAGTTCCGCAAGAGAATGCTTGAGATAGCGGGACGCTCAAAAAAAGCCGGAAAGGGTCTGGAACCGAGGTACAAACGGAGCGAGCGTGTTTTCCGAGGGGGAGATATCAACAGGAATTTCTGATACTCAGAATATATGTCGGGGAGTCAAGACTCCTCCGTTTCGTTTGCTGCCGATATTTTTTTATCCTTCATGTATTTTTCCGCAACAAGTCCTCTGATATTGTTGAAAACGATAAATTCCAGATATTTTACAAGCTCATCGGGAGAGAGGGATATTTCTCCGAGTATCCAGCTTTCAAGCAGGGAGGCGGAGGCAAGGGAGTAGAATTTAACGCTGAATTCAACAAGCTCACGGTGGGAATTGCTGTCATTGGGCATATTTTCCGTTTCGATCCCGCAGGAGGATATGACCTTGCGGATAAGGCTTGTGAAATCGTCGCTGAAAAATCTTTTCAGGTGACGGTGTCCGAGAGAGTTAAGTATCGCCGTGCAGAAGGCTTTGTTGGCGGTTATGTATTTAAGCAGCTGCATAACGCTTTCCTGCCATGTGACGCTGCTGTCCTGAAGGCGCATCACGGAAACCGCCTCTTCATGGCAGGTCCATTGAAGCAGGTCGTAAATATCCTGAAAGTGATAGTAAAAGGTCTGGCGATTAACATTGCAGCCGTCGGTAAGCTCTCTGACGGTTATCTTGTCAAAGGGCTTTTCGGTCATCTTCTTTTTCAGCTCGGCAGCAAGGCGCTGCTTCATCGGCTGATGGCTGTCGTAATAGGATTCTGAGGACATATGAACCTGGTATAATTAAATCATCCCCCAGCCAAAGATTTAATTACACAATCCTTTCA
>JBJERW010000005.1:0-20090 GCA_051882475.1 Huintestinicola sp.
GCTCAGCAGGGGACAGGTCATTGACTGGCTGAAGAAGATGAAGTCCCTTGATTTGGCAAGTGATGACAACAAGAGAATAATGGTTGATACTTTCGTAAATTCTGTGTATCTTTACGATGACAGAATGGTCGTGAGCTTCAACTGTCGGGAAAAGGCGAGTATTCTCGCCTTGCCCGATGGGTGTGTTTCGGATGGCAGTAGCCTGGGGAGCCACATCGGATAAATCCGAACTCTATCAAGGGTTCGGATTTTTTCATTTTCCCCGTTGAAATTTGTGTTTGTAGAGGCTTATCAGCATTAATTATTTTAACATCGAGTCTACAATTACAAATGCATGGGATAAAACACCTCCCTTTTTTTAAAACGTATCCTAGAATTCCCTTTCTTGTGCATTATAATCAAAACACCTTGAAATAGGCTGTTTTTTAAAAATAAGTCTGTTAATTTTGACTTTTTTTATTGTATGCTATTGACAATTCGGAAAATGTTGGATATAATAAATAATAATATAATAGATAAAATGAGGACTTTGTGTATGCTTTTTGTCATAAACACATACATAATGTTAATTCTTTTTCGAATAGCGCTTTCCACCGATAGTTGACGGAATTAATCTCACAGCCTGTATGTCAGGGGACGGTAAGCAGGTTGTGTGTAATTCATAAATTGCCGGATATCTGCCCGAGGTGAGGACACATGGCTCATTTACGGACGGTATTCATGCAAAAATGGGGGAAACCCCGAAAATTGTAGGAGGTTTATATTATGGAAGTCAAAATTGACGTAAAGAATTTACGCCGCAGAGTCATCAGTGGTGCTCTGGCTTTGCTGCTTACGACCGGTTATATGACTCCGGTTGCCGAAAATCTTGGTCTGACCAAGGGGTTCGGAATTGTGGCTTTTGCCGCAAGCAGCGCTCCCGAAAATGCAACAACATTATCCGCAGCTAAGGATAATCTTTATCAGGCAATAAGCAATTGCCCGGCATCGATCGACGACAGTTACGAAACTGCTGAGGATCTCAAAGAGGCTAAGGCTGAGGCTGATGAGATATACAGCCAGCTGAGAGATGTTACCTTAGGTACTTCCGATGTAACTTTAGGTACTTCCGACGGAACTTTGACCGTTGAGTCAGTAAATGCAGTAATAAAGAATCTTAACGCAGCAATTGCCGCTTACGAGGCAGAAGATGCTGCGGTTAAGGCTGAGGCGGCAAAAGCTGCGGCTACCGCTAAGATCATTGCTGCTTGTGACAGTTTTCTTGTTTCCAAAGCAGATTTAAACACACAATTCTTTGCTATTGTAACGCTTGACGCTACACTTACTGCTAAAGATGCAGTTGAGGTTTATAATGCTGTCCTGGAAAAATATCCGCAATATTATTTCCTTAATGAGAGCATAAAATGTGGCGGCACTGAAGAAGCTGTTACTAAAATTACGCTTATGGTCAAGACAGAATACATGAAGTATTCAGAGAGATCAAAATTCATAATCCCCCAGAATGTTAAGGCAGAGGCAGAAGAATATGAGGTAACATTAACATGGGATAAAACTGTGTGCACAGAAAAGTATGATGTACAGCGTCTTATCGACGATGAATGGGTATCCGTAGGCACTCCGACAGATGCAACCTATGTTGATACCAATGTTGAAAGCGGCACAGAATACTCTTACAGAGTTCTTTCTTTTATAAATGATACATGGTGCGATGCTTCGGAAGTTATAAGTGTAAAAACTAAGGCTTCCACAATTCCACAGAATATTAATGCAACCGCAGGCGAAGGCAAGGTAACAATTACATGGGACGCAGTAGAAGGCGCAACCAAGTACCGTGTACAGCGTACAACAGGCAAATCATGGTCAACAGTAAGCTATCCTTCAACAACAAGCTATGTTGATGAAGCAGTAACAGCCGCCACAGAATACACCTACAGAATTCTTGCATATGTTGACGGCGCATGGGGCGAAGCTTCCGATGTCGTAAAGGCAACACCTAAGGCAGTCGTTCCTAAGAATGTAAAGGCAACCGCAGGCGACGGCAAGGTAACAATTACCTGGGACGCAGCAAAGGGCGCAACAAAGTACCGTGTACAGCGTTACAACGGTACAGCATGGGCAACAATAAGCACAACAACAGCAACAAGCTATGCTGATACAACCGTAACAAACGGCACAGAATACTCCTACAGAGTACTTGCATATGAAAACGGAGTATGGAGCGCAGCATCCGATGTCGTAAAGGCAACACCTAAGGCTGCTGTAATTCCTCAGAATGTAAAGGCTGCAGCAGGCGACGGCAAGGTTACAATTACATGGGACGTAGTAACAGGCGCAACAAAGTACCGTGTACAGCGTTACAACGGTACAGCATGGGCAACAATAAGCACAACAACAGCAACAAGCTATGCTGATACAACCGTAACAAACGGCACAGAATACTCCTACAGAGTACTTGCATATGTAAACGGCGCATGGAGCGGAGCATCAAGCGTTGTAAAGGCAACACCTAAGGCAGTTATCATTCCTCAGAATGTAAAGGCATCAGCTGACAGCAAGAAGGTAACAGTTACATGGAGCGCAGTAACAGGCGCAGCCAAGTACCGTGTACAGCGTTACAATGGTACAGCATGGGCAACAGTAATCACAACAACAGCAACAAGCTATGCTGATACAAACGTAACAAACGGCACAACATATTCCTACAGAGTTCTTGCATATGTAAACGGAGCATGGAGCGGAGCATCGGCTGTTGTAAAGGCAACACCTTCCGCTTCCGTAAAGAACGTAACGGCAGCGGCAAACAACAAGCAGGTAACCGTTAAGTGGAGTGCGGTAAACGGCGCAACAAAGTATAGAGTACAGCGCCTTAACGGTACAGTATGGGGAACAGTAAGCACAACAACAGCAACAAGCTTTACTGATAAGAACCTTACAAACGGCACAACATACTCCTACAGAGTACTTGCTTATGTAGACGGAGCATGGAGTTCTGCATTAACTGTTGTAAAGGCAACACCAACAGCGGTACCGCAGAACGTAAAGGCAACGGCAGGTACAAAGAGCGCAACTATCAGCTGGACAGCAGTAAGCGGCGCAACCAAGTACCGTGTACAGCGCTTTAACGGCACAGCATGGGCAACAGTAAGCTATCCTACAACAGCAAGCTATACAGATACAGGTCTGACAACAGGAAAGACATATCAGTACCGTGTACTTGCATATGTAGACGGAGCATGGAGCGCAGTTTCCGCTGCTGTATCCGTAACAGCTAAGTGATCTTGACACAATAATAAAATAACACAATAACAAAATAACACGAGGGTGGATCCCTCGTAAACGGAAAGCACCGCATGGGTTTGCCTGTGCGGTGCTTTTTGCTGTTGTAATGGTCAACAAAATCAGTTGTCAATGTAAAAAGTTTTTGATGTATTTCACAAAAAACTGTGGAATTAACATTGTTTTTATAAAAATCGGTTGATTTTTACGGACAGATGCTTATAATTAAAAAGGTATTATGTAACCACTTTGTAACCACTCTCTTGCAAAGCATACGGAAAGGAGCTGTTTGATGAGCAGTTTAGATAAACAGGCAGGCGCTTCGGACAGCCTCGGTCAAAATAAAACTACCCTGACCGACCTTTTTATATGGGTCGGACAGAATTCCTGCAATGTTGTTGTTCAGATAATCAGAACGGTGATCCTTGCCGTTATGTTTTTGTTTAAATATATGAAAAAATCCGCAGCGCCTCTCAGAAGCGAGATAACCTCCTTTGCGCTGGAGATCATCAAAAAACCCCTTGCGGCTGCGGTAAAGACTATCGACAATGTGGACGAGAGTACTAAGAAATTCTCCCACCGAAAGAAAATGTTCGGTGCAAAGAGAGCAGTTTCCATGCAGTGGCGTGAAAGTCTGCTTGCCATAAAGCGAAAGGGAAGTCCTTGGGCTTCCTTTGTGAATATTGCATTTCCTGCGGCAGCCGTTGCGGTGCTTGTAATGACGGTCAATCATTTTGCCGAAGCCGATTATGTGGTGGCGGTGGAATATGACGGCGAGGATATGGGCATAGTTATGGGCGACGATGTGCTCAGCGAGGCTCAGAAGGCGGTTGCGGACAGGATAGAATACTACGACACCAAGGGAGATTACTTCGTTAACGCTACAATATCCATAAAACCTCTTTCATCGGGCGACACGCTGCTCGACCAATATGCTCTTGCCGAAAAAATGGAGGCGAGAGTTGCGGTACAGTATGCGGAAAGATCTCCCGAAAGCGAAGCTGATGCAGTGGAGGAGCCGGAGCTTCACGGCAACAAGATAATAGCATATGCCGTCAGGGTTGACGGTCAGTTTATCGGTGCTGTCAGCGAATATGACCGTATTGAAAAGGCTCTCGACAAGCTTAAGGAAGGCTATGACGACCCAAGCTACGTTGATGTGTTCTTCGACAAGGACGTTCAATATGAGATAGAGGAATATGTTTATCCCGATGCGGTAATATCTCAGGATAAGATAATCGATACGCTCACGGGATATGAGTCCGCCCCCGATTATTATGAGGTCGTTGAGGGCGATAATCTGTGGAATATCGCACAGTCAAAGGGCATGACCGTTGAGGAGATAAGCAGCTGCTACGCTACATATAACGGTCAGGTGATCGAGGATCTGGAGCACAGTATCCTTCGTGTGGGCACGCTTATACAGCTTCAATCGGAAGTGCCGTATCTGCAGGTTGAGTACCAGAAGGAAATGAACTACAAAAAGGTTCTCGAATATGAAACCATCACCATTGAAGACCCCGACCTGCCTTTGGGAAAGGTAGTCCTTGAAACCGAGGGTAAGGACGGAGAACGTCAGGGCAAGGCGCTCGTTACCTACCGTGACGGAGCGGCAGTCAAAAAGCAGGTCCTGACTTCGGTCATTACGGAAGAACCCGTGTCGGAGATAATTCGCATGGGAACGGGCGCAAATACAGGCTCTGCGGCTGAATTCAGCACATACAAGGGTTCGGGCGAATACTGCTGGCCTGTGGACGGCGGATATATCTCCTCCTACATGGGCGACGGAAGAGGACACAAGGGCATTGATATTGCGGCTCCTCTGGGAACGGCTATCTATGCCGCAGCAAGCGGAACGGTCATTGATGCAGGCACAGGCTGGAACAGCGGCTACGGAAACTGTCTTGTGATAGAAAACGACGACGGAAACACAACCGTTTACGCACATCAGTCCGAGCTTGTGGCACAGCTGGGAGATTACGTTGAAAAGGGTCAGCTCATAGGATATGTGGGCAGTACGGGAGATTCGACGGGCAATCATCTCCATTTTGAGGTTCGCAAGGACGGTAAATATATCGACCCGTGCTCATATGTGGGCGAGGGTGAATAAAGAGAGCGGCAGGAGTTTTTCTGCCGCTTTTGTATGCTTTGTAATATTTAAAAAGTCAAAATCATTAAAATTGCATTAAGTTGAATAAATCCGCTTGTAATTGCGGAAAATATATGCTATAATATCATTAACGGAATATCACGTTATTATTACGGTAAAATATTTTAAAAGGAGCTGATAGCAAATGAAGGGTGCTTTTGGTATTGCTGTTCTTACAATGCTGGCTGCCGCTGCAGGCGCTGCCGCTGCTGTTTACGCTGTCAAGAAGCGTGAGGAGCTTGAACAGTTTGATTACGATTTCGATGATGACGACGAGGTTTTCTTCGACGACTGCTGCTGCGATGACTGCGGAGATTGCTCTGCCTGCTCGGACGCTGCCGAAGATGACACTGTAAGCGACATTGAGGATCTTGAAAAGCTTGACGGCGTTGAAAAGGGCGCTTCGGCTGAGTCCGAGGAGAAGTCCGATAAGGACGAGTTCTGAGAGCCGACTTGTGCGAATATGACGCTTCAATGACGAAAAAACGGTTTCAATGGCGGCTTCGCTGTACAAACTATTGATTTTTTCAAAACACCGGACCGCTGAGCTTTTCAGCGGTCTGAATTTTTATGTGGGAAAAGGGGATCATTATGACTGAAAATACCCGTAATTTAACTCTGCTTACGGATTTCTATGAGCTTACCATGGGCAATGGATATTTTGAGAACGGAATGGGCGACACGGTGTGCTGCTTCGACCTTTATTTCCGAAAGATACCCGACGGCGGCGGATTTGCGGTCATGTGCGGTCTGGAACAGGCTATCGACTATATCAAAAATCTACGTTTTTCCGAAACGGATATCGAATATCTGAGGGGAAAGGGTATATTTTCCGAGGGATTTCTGAAATATCTGGCGGATTTCAAATTTGAATGTGACGTGTGGGCAGTTCCCGAGGGAACTCCTGTTTTCCCAAACGAGCCTCTTGTTATCGTTAAAGGCCCTGCAATTCAGGCTCAGTTTGTGGAAACCATGCTTCTGCTGACCATAAATCATCAGTGCCTTATCGCAACAAAGGCGGCAAGGATAGTCAAGGCGGCGGACGGAAGAGCTGTTATGGAGTTCGGTTCAAGGCGTGCTCAGGGCAGCGACGGCGCTATATACGGCGCAAGAGCGGCATATATAGCAGGCTGCTCGGGAACTGCCTGCACAATATCCGACAAGGAAATGGGCACTCCTGCTCTGGGCACAATGGCTCACAGCTGGATACAGATGTTCGATACTGAGCTTGATGCGTTCAGAGCCTATGCAAAATGCTATCCCGATTCGGCAGTTTTTCTTGTGGATACCTATAATGTGCTCAAATCGGGCGTTCCCAATGCCATTAAGGTCTTTAAGGAGCTGAAGGCTGCGGGGCACAAGGCAGGGGGAATACGCATCGACAGCGGCGATATTACTTACCTGTCAAAGAAAGCAAGGAAAATGCTTGACGACGCAGGCTTCCCCGAAGCAAAGATAGTTGCTTCTAATTCGCTGGATGAATATATTATTCAGGACATTTTAAGGCAGGGGGCAAAAATCGACAGCTTCGGCGTGGGCGAGCGGCTTATCACATCACGCTCCGAGCCTGTTTTCGGAGGAGTATACAAGCTTACGGCGGTGGAAAAGGACGGCGAGATAATCCCCAAGATAAAGCTTTCCGAAAACGTGACCAAGATCACTACGCCCGATTTCAAGGAGCTTTGGAGATTTTACGACAACAACACGGGCAAGGCTATTGCCGACCTTATCACCTGCTATGGGGAGGAGGTCGATGACAGCAAGCCTTACGAGATATTCGACCCCGAACACCCCTACAAGAAGAAAACCGTGACGGATTTTACCGCAAAGCGTCTGCTGGTACAGGTTTTCGACAAGGGAAAATGCGTTTACACATCTCCGTCGGCGGCTGAGATACGTGATTATTGCAGCAAACAGATAGACACCCTCTGGGACGAGGTCCGCCGATTTGAAAATCCCCACGAATATTATGTTGACCTTTCCCTCAGGCTGTGGGAAAAGAAAAACGACCTTCTTAACAAGATGAGTATGTAAACTTTTACAAAAAGATCATGCTCGATTTTTGTCTGCACTTTAATGAGGGATCAGTATTATTACTCCGCCCGAAAAGAGGATATTTATGTTTGTTTGTACTCCGAAAATGATGAAAAAAGCCGAGGCTGCGGCTGTGAGCAGGGGAAGCTCCTACCTTGAGCTTATGGAAAATGCGGGAAAGGCGGCTGCCCGTGTTATTGCTGAGCGTATGCTGCGCTGCCGCAGGGTGCTTATTTTGTGCGGCAAGGGAAATAACGGCGGCGACGGCTTTGTTATCGCAAGGGAGCTTTCACGGCTTTATGATGATGCTGTTGTGACCGTCCTGCTTATGTGCGGCGAGCCATCTTCCGATATTGCTCTGACCGAACTTGAACGGATAAGAAACAGCGGCGTGAATATCGTTTCCCTTGATGATCATGAGCTTGGGGAGGATTATGACGCTGTTGTTGACGCTGTTTTCGGCACAGGCTTTCACGGAGAGCTTGACGGAAGGATATCCGACTTTATGGCAAAAATTAACCGTATGAACTGCCTGAGAGCGGCAGTGGATATCCCCTCGGGAGCGAACTCAGAGGACGGAAATGCGGCGGAAAACACCTTTGCCGCACATTTTACGGTCACCTTCGGAGCTAACAAGCTTGGAATGCTTATGGGGAAGGCGAAAAAAGCCTGCGGAGAGGTTGTTGTATGCGATATCGGGATAAATGACGATGATCTTCTGTCCGCAGAGGCTCTTACTCTTGCGGATACCGACCTTGTAAGTAAGCTCATTCCTATACGTCCCGAAAATGCTCACAAGGGTATGTTCGGAAAGCTGCTTATAACGGCAGGGTGCGAGAGCATGAGCGGAGCTGCGGCGATGAACGTCAAGGCGGCTCTCAGAAGCGGAGCGGGACTTGTCCGTCTGGCTTCGGTGGAAAAGGTCATCGACAGGACGGCTGCGCATATTTACGAGGCTACATATGTAAAGCTAAAGTCCGATCATAACGGCTGCATATCTGCCGAAAGCATACCCGATGTGCTGAGTGCCCTTGAAAAATCCACCTGCGGAGCGGTGGGCAGCGGTCTTTCCCATACCCCCGACACCGAAAGGCTTGTTAAGGAAATCATAGCTTTTTGCGGCGAAAAAAATATTCCCCTGATAATTGATGCCGATGGTCTAAACTGCATTGCCGACAGCATAGAATTAATCAGAAACGCAAAATGCAGAGCGGTTTTGACCCCTCATCCGGGGGAGCTTGCTCGTCTGCTGGGGATAAGCACCGATGAAGTGACGGCAGACAGGCTGGGCGCAGCAAAACGCCTTGCCGAAAAAACCAATGCTGTTGTCGCCGCAAAGGGATATCCCACCTACATTTCCTGCGGCAGGAGAACATATGTCAGCTTTACGGGCAATCCGGGACTTTCACGGGGCGGAAGCGGAGATGTTCTCACAGGGATAATTTCGGGGCTTTGTGCTTCGGGACTTTCTCCCGAGGACGCTGCCCTGTGCGGAGTGTATATTTTCGGACTTGCTGCGGATATGACCGCCCGAAAGCTGTCCCTGACGGGAATGCTTCCGTCGGATGTAATTGAAACACTGCCTTTTGCGTTCGGAATAATGGACAGATAAGGGCGATAATACTATGTAATATGCTGCCCTCTGTTCGATGAAACGGAGGGCGTTTTGTTTTGGAAAAGAATAATGAGGTCATTGAACGGAAGATACCGCATAAAATATCGGCGCTTCGGAGAGGAGCGGCAGCGGTTCTGGCGGCAGCCTTGTCGGCAGTTATGCTCAGCGGCTGCGTGTTCGGGGATATTGCATCTTCCGTGACTGCACCCGAGCCTTGTCTTGACTCTGCCTATACAGCCGACTGCACCATTACCTCGCTCATTACTCCTCCCTCAGCCTCGGAAGAGCCTGAGGAGTGTGAGTTTGTCATATGCGGAAAGGTTTGCAGAATGGGCGGCGGCTTCTGGCAGCTGGACGTTATATCTCCCGACACCATGGCAGGAATGACCTTTGTGCTGTCGGATAACATTCTTACCTGCAAGCTTGGGGAACTGTCCTTCGACGCAGACTGCACCAAGCTCCCTGCACAGTCACCCGTTATGAACCTGTTCGGCTGTCTTGACTCGGCGGCGTTGGCTGCGCCGACTCTTTCTCCCTGTTCGGAGGAGGGCAAATGGCAGTTCGATGGCGTTTACGGCGACTGCGGATATACTGTGATAACCGACGGCAGCGGATATCCCTGCTCCCTTGTATGCGAGGGACTGAAAATGACGGTAGTTTTTGAAAATTTCTGCGTGGGAGAAGCTGTCGGTTCGGAAACGCAGAGCGAAAGCTCGGCGGAAACTACCGTCACAGTGACTTCCGAAGAAACAAGCAAAGCTTCGGAAACGGCTCAGACAACGGCTTCGGTATCGGAAACAACAGTCCCTGCCTCTGAGAGCGTTTCCGAAACCACGGCAGCGGAAACTTCCGTATCAAAAATAACCTGTCCCCCGTCGGAAACATGATACGGGAGTCTGTAATATAAACAGCAAACGGCGAAGATACCTTTATTGGAGTATCTTCGCCGAATTTTTTGTCTGATTATATGAACAAAAAGTAAATTTTATTTTGAAATAAAATTATACGAAATTTTTTAGATTTTGTTGACATTTACAAATTTGCAATAATTACAAAATTCGTCCATTTTTCGGAGTCAAAATTTCAGTAATTTGCATTGATAAAAATATATAATTTTTGTGTTGGCTTTTGATAATTTTAAGGATATAGCATTTCCCGATAATTTTAAAAAATGAAGCATTTTTGCGGTAAAATTGCAATTGCATTCACAAAATATAAACTTAACGTTCAATTAACGTCAACAATCAAAATTGTCAACCGAAAAAATGATGTTTTTTGTCTGCAAAAGCTAATTAAATACATATATTTTATCAAATACATCAAATTGGGCATTTTATGTCGAATTTTGACGAATCGGACAGAGCAGGAAAAACGGACATGGTGTTGACAAGAAAACAATTTTGTGATATTATAATACTAAAGTTTAAACGCTATGTGAACAATTAGACTTTTTAGAGATTTGTCACCATTGGCGGCGAAAGAAAAGAACAAATAATACTAATTCCCGATTATAAAGTGTACAAAAAATCAAGCAAAAGCTTGCGTTTATGGGTTTTGTGCAGATTTTTTGTCTACACTTTAATGAGGGATTAGTATAAAACACAGGCGTATCATCTCGGCATTTCGGGTATGAGAACAAATTTTATGAGGGAGAAATACCCTCAGTTAACGGGGGAATTCCCATGAGTCAATGTAAAAAAGTTGTTGTTGCAGAGGATAAAAACCGTCCCGGCATTTCGGTTGCCGAAACAGTCCGTGATCTTGGCTTTGACGCCGTATCCGTTCCCGTGGACAGGCTCAGCATTATAAGATGGATTCTGACCGATGTTCCCGGAGTGGTTATCGTCGAGAATGAGCTTTACAGTCCAAGCGATATATTCAGGCTGATGAAGATGTGCGAAAATGTCAAGGAAAAGCCTGTCTTTATCATTACCTCGTCCTACAGCGACCCGACGGCTGAAAGGGCTTACAGCGAAAGGAACGACGTATTTTTCCTTCTCCGCCCCTTTGATTCCGAGGTGCTTGAGGATATACTTACCGCATACTGCTTCGGCACAACCGGCGCAAACGGCACACGACATTATGACCCCAAGGTATGCGGACATGAAGACATGCATCTTCCCTCGGCGTGGAGTGAACAGCCGAAAAACACACCGGCGGCATATTCAAACGATGTAGAGAGGACTGTGACCGAGGTTATCCAGAAAATAGGTATCCCTGCAAATGTCAAAGGATACCGTTATCTCAGAAATGCGGTCATGCTTGCCCTTGATGATATGTCTATTCTTGACAGCGTTACAAAGCAGCTTTATCCCACGGTCGCTATGAACAACAGGACCACTCCCACACGTGTGGAGAGGGCTATACGTCATGCCATAACCACTGCGTGGGACAGGGGCGACGGAGATGTGGAGTTTATTGAAAAGCGTCTTGGCTGCAAGATAAATTTCAGCGGCATGCGCCCCACAAATTCCGAGCTTATCGCCCTTATAAGCGACTGCCTCAGGCTGACTATATGCAAATAAAAAACGGACGTTTACGGCTACTCAGGATTTTTCCGTAAACGTCCGTTTTTTTGTATTTGTATTGAAATATGTAAAAATAACAGTATAATATTATATATAGTATATTTGGGGAAAGGGTGTATATTATGGCGGAGTATTTATTCAGGGTGCGCTGCGGAATAGTGTCTGCGGTATTTCTTGCTGCGGCGGTGCTTTCGTCCTGTTCGGGGGAATATGAGGAAAGCGTGCAGACCGAAATTACTTCAATTAACCTTATCACCGCAGGAACAACAGCCACGGCAGACACAACAGCCACAACAATCACTTCTGCCGCCGAAACGGAAGCTTCAACGGAAACCGAGCCTGCCCTCAGGCTTGAAACCGTTACATTTACCGCTGTGGGGGATAATCTTATACATTCGTCCATTTACAAGCAGGCGGCAAATCGTGCTGCCGAAGAAAATTCCTCCGAGGAGTATGATTTTGCTTACGCCTACGAGGGAGTATCCGACCTGCTCGACAAGGCGGACATCACCTTTATAAATCAGGAAACACTTATCTGCAATGATATTTTTGCGCCGTCAACCTATCCGTGTTTCAACAGCCCCACAGAGCTTGGGGAGCATATGACGGAGCTTGGGGTAGATGTGTTCGGAATGGCTAACAATCATGTTCTTGATAAGGGAACGGACGGACTTGCGGCGTGCCTTGACTACTATGACGAAAATGACATTATAAGAGTCGGTGCATATCGTGACGATGCGGACAGGGAGAATATCCGCATCATCGAGAAAAACGGGGTGAGGACTGTTTTTCTCGCCTATACCGAAAGCACAAACGGGCTTACTCTGCCCGACGACAGTACGTATAATATTGGCATGATAGCCTACCCCGAGGATATAGAAAGAGCTGCCGAAGAGATTGCTCTTGCAAAGGAGCAGGCGGATATATGCGTTGTATCCCTCCATTGGGGCGTTGAAAATTCCGACACGGTAAGCGATTATCAGCGGCAGACCGCAAGAATGTTCGGCAATGCGGGAGCGGATATTATAATAGGTACACACCCTCATGTTCTTCGTGAGATAGAAAAATTCACAAACGACGACGGCAGCGAAACCCTGTGCGCATATTCGCTGGGAAATTTTATTTCCGCTCAGAACGTGGGCAGAAATCTTATCGGGGGAGTGCTAAACTTTTCCGTGACCGCCGATATTTCCGACATTTCTCCCGAGGAAAGAAAAAAGCCTGTAATTTCCGACGTTGAATTTATCCCCGTAATTACTCATTACGATCACGGCTATTCAAACGTTCGGCTTTACAAGCTTTCGGATTACACAAAGGAGCTTGCTTCTGCTCATGGTGTAAAAAAGTATTCCGAATTTGGTTATGATTTTATATATGATTATCTTGAAAAACACGGACTTGACAAATATATGCGGTAATGCTCAGTCGGAGAAATCTGTGCTGTAGCAGCGGTGCTCGGAGCGGTCGATGCGGTGCTCTATGCTCATTTCTTCAAAGCCGAAAAGGGCATAGAAGTCAAGCAGTTGTTCTCCTCCTGTTGTGACCCCGTTTTCCACACCGAGGTCGGATATCCATGTGGGGTCGCTGTAGTACCAAATATCGTCTATCAGGACTGCGTTCCAGCAGTGGTTTGCGGGAGCGTCCTCAAGCTGCGATCGGCTCCAGCCTTCGCTTGAGGTCCCGCCGACAAAGTTCAGCGAATAGATTCCGCTGCAGTGGCAGAGGGCGGAAAAGAAGTTTGAAAAGCCTGCGCAGGTGGTTTTGTAGCCGTTTGAGATGATGGCGTCAAGGCTTGTGACGGTAAGGTCAACGCAGTCGGCTGCGGCGTCGAAATCATATGCGATGTTCGTGCCCGTCCACATGGCTATTGCCTTCACCTTTTCTATATCGCTTGTAAGCCCTGCGCAGATCTCCTCGGCGAGGGCGTTAATCTGAGCCATAATTTCGGCTGCCCTTTCCTTGTCAAGGTCGGGAGTAATGTAGCAAAGCGACTGCTCGGCGGACAGTCTTACGGGGTTGCAGGTCATGTATGAGTTTGTGTCGAGTATTTTGTCTATGGGAGTGAATGTGCCGTATGGGGTGGTGAAGGGGACTCCCGATTCAAAGGCTACGGAGTCGGGAAGGTCAAGGCCTTCGTCAAAGCATTTGGGAGAGCTTGTCTGCGAAGCTTCGGGAGATATGGAATAAACGGCGTTCCCCGTTGAAGAAGGGGTTTCCGTCCTGTATTTTTCGGGTGAATATGTACTTCCGTACAGCAGGGCGAGTATTATCATTGCCGCCGCTGCAAGGACTGTTGTGGCTATTATATAAGGGGTATCCTTTTTTTTCATTGAGTTAACGCTGTCCTTTCAATAAGCAAAACTGCACTTATTATATATAATAAACTACAATTATTATATTGCTGTGAACGTGCTGTAAAACGTTTGGCGTGATTTTTTATATGATTTTCACAGAAAGCCCCTGCCGTTATGGGGAAAAAGAAAAAATATCGTAAAAATGCCGATTTTATGCTTGACAAAAGAGTTTGAATGTGGTATGATTATTGTACCTCTTTAAGAGGTTTATTTTTTTGCGCTCATTTTTAAGTGAAGCGCATTGCCGAAGGGGAGCCGAAAGGGTCCTTGAACGGCGGAAATTCACCTCGGACAAGTCTTTTTGTCGGGAGGGAGGCAGAGGGGACTTTTCCCCGAATAATGAAACGCTGTCCGGCATGGCAGCATTAACAGGAGGTGCCGATAATGAGAGTAAAGGTAACATTGGCTTGCACAGAGTGCAAACAGCGCAACTACAACACCAAGAAGAATAAGAAGAACGACCCTGACAGACTTGAAATGAACAAGTTCTGCAAGTTCTGCAAGAAGCATACTCTTCACAGAGAAACTAAGTAAGCGGGGTGCTGAGAATGGCAGAGAATATGTCCGCTAAAGCAGAAAAAAAGCCTGCCAAGAAAAATCAAGCTAAAAAGCCCAATCGTGTTGTGAAGTACTTCAAGGACCTGAAGAGCGAGTTCAAAAAGGTTGTATGGCCGTCCAAAAAAACGGTTTTCAACAATACGGGAGTCGTTCTCGCCGCTATGATAATAAGCGGTCTGTTTATATGGGGACTTGACACAGCGTTTACGGCGCTTTTACAGCTTCTTCTCTCGCAGGTAGGCTGATACACGGATAAAACAAACTGAAAGGAAGTAAAAATATGTCAGAAGCAGCAAAATGGTACGTTATTCACACCTATTCGGGATATGAAAACAAGGTTGCTCAGACGATCCTTAAGGTTGTTGAAAACCGTAAGCTTCACGAACTTATCACCGACGTTAAGGTCCCTACGGAGATCGTTATGGAAAAAAACGAATCGGGTAAGACAAAGGAAGTGGAGCACAAAATCTTTCCGGGATACGTTCTTGTTAAAATGATCCTTACCGACGACAGCTGGTACGTGGTAAGAAATACAAGAGGCGTTACAGGCTTTGTTGGCCCCGGAAGCAAGCCCGTTCCACTTACCGACAGGGAGGTTGCGGCTCTCGGCGTTGAAAGCGGCGAGAGGACCAAGACTGTTGAAGTAAGCTTCAAGATAGGCGACAGAGTTAAGATAAGCTCCGGCACTATGGAGGGCTTCGTCGGCGAGGTCAAGGGCTTTGATACGGATGAAGGCACGGTCGATGTATCCGTATCCATGTTCGGCAGAGAAACTCTTGCAACTCTTGAGATATCTCAGGTAAGAGTTACTGACGAATATTAATTCCCAATTTACAACATTAGACCCTTCGGCAGCAGCCGAAGCGGTATACGATTTATGGAGGTGCGCTTAATATGGCACAGAAAGTTGTTGGCTTAATCAAGCTTCAGATTGCAGCAGGTAAGGCTACTCCTGCTCCCCCGGTTGGCCCTGCACTCGGTCAGCACGGTGTAAACATCATGGCATTCACAAAGGAATTTAACGAGAGAACAAAGAACGATATCGGTCTTATCATTCCTGTTGTTATTACAGTATACGCTGACCGTTCTTTCTCATTCATCACAAAGACTCCTCCGGCAGCTGTTCTTATCAAGAAGGCTATCGGTCTTCAGAGCGGTTCCGGCGTTCCCAACAAGACTAAGGTTGGTAAGATCACAAAGGAGCAGATCCGCAAGATCGCTGAAACTAAGATGCCCGACCTTAACGCTGCTTCAATCGAATCCGCAATGAGCATGATCGCCGGCACAGCACGTTCAATGGGTGTAGAGGTAGTTGACTGATAACAAGGTCACATACGATAACGCTCAGGTTTATACGAGAGTTGAATACGGTGGGAGGAAAAGAACTTTCCGCAGTCCCTTTATCATGTTTCACGGGACTACACCACTAATAGGAGGAATTATTAATGAAACACGGTAAGAAATATATCGAAAGCGCTAAGCTTGTTGATAAGTCCAAGCTTTACGAAACAGCCGAAGCTCTTGACATTGCTTGCAAGGGCGCTAAGGCTAAGTTTGATGAAACAATTGAAGTTCATATCCGTCTGGGCGTTGACTCCCGTCACGCTGACCAGCAGGTTAGAGGCGCAGTTGTTCTTCCCAACGGTACAGGTAAGAACGTAAGAGTATGCGTATTCTGCAAGGAAGACAAGATGGAAGCTGCTAAGGCTGCAGGCGCTGAGTTCGTTGGCGCTCAGGATCTCGTTGACAAGATCCTCAAGGAAAACTGGATGGATTTCGACGTTGTAATTGCTTCTCCCGACATGATGGGTCTTGTTGGCCGTCTTGGTAAGGTTCTCGGTCCTCGTGGACTTATGCCTAACCCCAAGGCAGGTACAGTTGCTCCCGACGTTGCCAAGGCTGTTACAGAGGCTAAGGCAGGTAAGATCGAATACCGTCTTGACAAGTCCAACATCATTCACTGCCCCATCGGCAAGGCTTCCTTCGGCGCTGAAAAGCTCGACGAAAACCTCAACACACTTCTCGAAGCTGTTGTTAAGGCTAAGCCTGCTGCTGCAAAGGGTACTTACATCAAGTCCTGCGTAGTTGCTTCTACAATGGGCGTTGGTGTACCTGTTTCTACTGCTAAGTATGGTGTTTGATAAACGGGCTTAATCAGTTTGAAATAAGAAATAAACCGCTGTTTTTTCGTTTGGGAAACGGCGGTTTTTTTATTCGTAAAAATGCATAAAAACAAGGCGTAAATATTTTCAATTTCAAACGTTTACACTTCTTGACATACTGAAAAAGGTGTGATATAATCATAATTGCAACAAACTATTGAATGCATATATATTATAGTTTCGGGTCGTTTTGGAACGTCGAAATGTACACTACGTTTATTGCAGTGCATTTTCAACAAATTGTAATATCGCAAATTGTGCAAGCTTACGAAAATGTAAAATTTGGTGTGCAGATGTTGACTAACACCTTAATATGAGTTATAATATATATGATGTTAAGTTTATAATATTTCTATTGTTAACATCCGTTTTGTTGTCTCCTTTCTTTTGTTCTACACATAATTATTTGATTTTATGTGATTTGATTTTTGCAGGACGTCCGTCCTGCTATTTTTTTGCCAAAAAAATGAGGGCGTTTTTATTTAATGTGCAGAATATACACAATAAAATAAATTTGCACTTGAATGATTAGTAAATTTGTGGTATTATTGAATAGAACGATTAGGGAATTTCTCTGCCCTTGTATTCGTCCTGTCTGAGCCCGACAGTGCTTTGGCAGGACGTTTGCACGGGCGGAGCGTGTTCTGCGGTATACGACGTCCGCAGCTTACCGTAACGGTTCCCTTATACAAATTCTTAATCAATGTGCAGACAAAAAATCTGCGCAAAACCCATATATGCAAGCTTTTGCTTGATTTTTTGTGCACATTTTGATTAAGAATTAGTAGTACGCTGTTCCCGATAAAAGTGTATGCATAAAATCCGGGGGCAGTATTATATATATAAACGAAAGGTTTGATTTTTCATGGGCAAAAATATCATTCTTTACGGACCTCCCGGAACAGGTAAGACCTACAATACGGTCAACTATGCACTGTCTATCATTTATAATATACCTGTCGAGGCGGTTATGAAGAAGGATTATAACGCAATGCTTGACAGATATAACGAGCTGAAAAATAATTACGGTCAGATCGAATTTACTACCTTCCACCAGTCTATGGGATATGAGGAATTTATCGAAGGTATCAAGCCTGTTTTCCTTGAAACCATGAACGAGCGTGGCGAGCGTACACGTAAAAAGGAAATGGTGTACGTTGTTGATAAGGGTATTTTCAGAGAGTTCTGCACCAAGGCAATGGAGCACCCCGATGAAAAATACGTATTTATCATTGACGAGATCAACCGAGGCAATATCTCAAAGATCTTCGGTGAACTTATCACCGTCATTGAACCGTCAAAAAGACTCGGTCAGGCCGAAGAGGTAAAGGTAAGGCTTGCTTACTCTCAGGAGCCCTTCGGTGTGCCCGATAACCTTTTTATCGTCGGCACTATGAATACTGCCGACCGTTCCATCGCTCTTCTCGATACGGCTATCAGACGTCGTTTTGACTTCGTTGAAATGCTGCCTCAGCCTCAGCTGTTCCGGGACCTTTATGTTGAAGATGTAAGCGTTGAGGAGCTGCTTACCACCATTAACAAGCGTGTGGAGATCCTCTGCGACCGTGAGCATACGATAGGTCATGCGTACTTTATGCCGCTGAGAGAGGATCCGTCCATTTACAGGCTCGGTCATATCTTTAAAAACGCAATAGTGCCTCTTCTTCAGGAGTATTTCTATGGAGATTATCAGAAGATACGCTGGGTGCTCGGTGATTACAACAAGGAGCCTGAGGAGCAGTTTGTCAAGGCGCTTGCAATTGATTACAAGAGGACCTTCGGCGAAAACGTGGAGCTTTTCCTTGATGTTGACGATACATATGAGATAAACAATGACGCTTTCCTGAATATCAACGCTTACAGAAAGCTTTTGTGATTTTGATTTGACCGATAACATCTCGAAAGGATCGTACCGATATGGGAAAAAGAGATCGCTTTAAGCTTTGCGAATCCCAGTTTTTTACAATAGCAGGCTCCTCCGAACGGGAAAACGGCATACCTATCCCTGAAAATATATTTGTTCAGCTGGAAAGCTTTGTGCGTGATACGAAAATGCCCGACCCAAAGGGAAGAAACAGTTATCTGCTGGATTTTGAGGGAGAAGGCAGCGAACGTATACTTCGTGCAGGGGGTTATGTTGGCGCTCTTGTATTCAAGGACGGAACACAGATAGAGCTGCTGCCCATGCTTTCGGCAGTTGACCGTTACGGCAACCGTCTTTCCAACAAGAGGGTCATGCTTAACATGCTCAAATCCATGAAGACGCTGCCCCTTACAAACTATAACCTTAACACAAGAGCGGCTGAAAATCTGAATATATTTGAAACCTTTATCCTTGCGTTCATCAACGAGGTCTTTCTCATTGTCCACAACGGATTGAAGCAGATGTATACACCGTATACCGCAAACGAACGGTTCCTTAAAGGCAAGGTAATGTATGCTCTTCATGCAACGAAAAACTTCGCCCACAAGGACAAGTTTTACGTTCAGTATGATGTGTTTTCCATAAACCGTCCCGAAAACAGGCTGATAAAATCAACACTGAAATTCCTGAGGAATATTACCTCCTCCGCACGAAGCCGAAACAAGCTGGATTCCCTCCTTGCAAACTTTGACGGAGTGGATTATTCAATGAATTACAGTCAGGATTTTGCAGCTTCCGTTATCGACCGAAGCATGGCAGGCTACGGAAACGCTCTCAGGTGGGCGAAAATATTCCTTATGTCACAGGACGTTAACGTAACCAAGGGACGTGATGTGGCGTATGCCGTTGTATTTCCTACGGCTGAGCTTTTTGACAGCTACACGGCGTACAACATAACAAAAATGCTTGACAATCAGCATTTCCATGCCGAGCTTCAGAAGAAGAGATATCCCCGTCTTAACAGGGCTATGCCGAGATACAGCGCACAGGCTCTGGCGGTCATGACACGCAGGTCTGACAATATGAGGGTCGTATTTGACTCAAAGTGGCAGGGACTTTCTGCAAGCGATGCAAACTGCGGTATATATCAGTCGGATATCAACGAATTGTATAAATTACTCGAATTATACAATTCGAATAGTGTCTGCTATATTTACCCCCTTACCACAGATATGCGTGAGGACGCACGTGAGATACGTTTTCAGAACGAGGACGGAGTTCTCGGAAGAGTTTGCTTTGTTGACATAGGCGACATGGAAAACAGTCTGAAAAAGGTTCTGATTGACATTTTCGGGCAGGAGCTTGTTGTTGACAGGAGTGCACAGAATTATTAAAAGAACAATTTTTTGAACAAATACCGTTGGTGGAAATAAGCTTTCGCCGACGGTATTTCAGCTTGTATAAAAAGTAAGATAGCAAAATAAACTATAGTTCCAAATCGGAGCAAAAGTTTCGCTCAAGCCTTTTCCAAAGGCTTGCAGGGGTCAAGG
>JBJERW010000006.1:0-19938 GCA_051882475.1 Huintestinicola sp.
TTTTACGCCTTGACAATACCTCTAAATTATGGTATAGTCTAAAGGAACGATTTTTTTCTGAATATTATCCGAAAGGAAAGGCGTAAAAATATGGATTTTTCAAAGCTTAATTTCGGCGTTGACGGCGACAGCATTACAGCCGGACAGCAGTGGTCATGGCAGGTTTTCAATGAGCTGGGCATGGCTTCTCATCATAATGTTGCGGTAGGCAGCGCAGTATGGTATAAGAGAACCATTACCTGTTCCGCAGGCAGCGTTACCACGCAGAATTACGACGACCCCGATTTTGCGGGAATAAGCGACGGCTGGGAGCCTACCGAGGATCTTGCCGAGCTTCAGAAAAGAGCGAACAACTGCGCAGTGGTACATACACAGCATTTTATTTCCGATGTAAAGAAGGGCATTGCGCCCGTTCCCGATATATTTGCATTTGCAATGGGAACAAACGACACGGAGGACTGCCTCGGAAACGCCGACAAGGCTCTTGAAGGAAAAACTCTTGAGGGAAACGAAAGCGTTGACCTTTTCACCGAAGCGGGAGCTATGCGCTGGTGTATTCAGCGGATAATGGAGGAATATCCTCTTGCGAGAGTATTTGTGCTCACTCCCATTCAGACGGCGATGCCCGATCACAATGCGAAGATCGAACGGCAGATATCCGAGATAATGACTAAGGTTGCGGGGGCAATGTCCGCACAGGTCATTGACTGCTTCCACAACAGCGGCATTTGCGAGAAGTTCGAGGTGATCGGCGGAACGGGAAAATATCTCCGTGACGGTCTGCACCCCGATGTCCCCGGTCAGACTCTTGAAGGCAGATACGCTGCCAAGGAGATACGCAATAATATGTTTTAAGATTAAGTTTTTATATGGCACCCCCTGTCAGCTTTTTCTGACGGGGGGTGATTTTTGGTTTTTCTGTTTGAGAAAGAAGTACCGAGTAATATAACGAAAGGCGTTCCCCTTTGTCACGCAGTATACACAATTACGAAGTAAAACAATTACCGAGATAACCAAGAACTATGATAACCCAAAGTGAAAAAGAGTAAAAAACTCACGGCTGTATAAGCCATCGGGCAATGAGAGAGCATAGCCTAAAGGGGGTGTGGTTTTCTGTTAGAGGGAAAAGGAGTGCAGATGGAAAACCGCAAGGAGAGGGGGGGATGCGGCTGCGTCTTACAGTTTCCGAGCGTCCCCCCCTCTCCTGAAGGTTGTCCCTTTGCAGGGCAATGAATTATCTAACATAACAAAAAACAATACGGAAAAGAACAAAAACTATCCTTACAAAAACGGACAACGAAATAACTTCCATATTCAAATTAAACAAACAGAAAAAAGCTCGGCAACGGTATCAAATAAAGTACCGTTACCGAGCCAATAATTATGTCGTCACAATAAATTATGAAACGGGAGGGTGCAGGCTCAGCCTGCCCGTTACCGAGCCAAGAACTTTCAGTTTAAAAATAACTATGATACGGTTGGGTGCAGCATCATGCTGACGGTTGGGTGCAGGCTCAGCCTGCCGTTAGGGTTCAGGCTCAGCCTGCAATTTAAAACCCTCGGGCAAAAGCTCTGAAACAGTCGTGATCTTTGTGCCACCGCTGCCTTTCAGTATAACCTTTATGTCCGCACCGAACTCAAATAAAACCTGCCTGCATATGCCGCAGGGATATGTGTACTCGCCCGACGAGGATACTATGGCTATCGCCGAAAATTCCCTCGCCCCTTCGGATACAGCCTTGAATACGGCAGTCCTTTCGGCGCAGCAGGCAGCCCCGTATGAGCTGTTTTCCACGTTGCAGCCCGTAAATATCCGCCCGTCCGAAGCAAGCAGAGCCGCACCTACCTTGAATCCCGAATAGGGAGCATAAGAATATTCAAGCATCTTTTCGGCGCAGGAGATAAGCTCCTCCGCCATGCCTTTTTCAAGCTCAGCCATGTTACATTCTCCTCAGTTCTTTGGCTTGCCCTTGCAGAATTTGTCTATGTAGCGGTCAATGCATCTGTCAACTATCTCAATGGCAGCTTCTTTGTCCTTTATCTCGTCGATTGCCGTTTCCTTGCCCTCAAGCTGCTTGTAAACCTTGAAGAAGTGGGACATTTCATCAAAAATATGCCTCGGCAGCTCGTTGATATCGGTATAGCTGTTGTATGTGGGGTCGTTGAAGGGAATGGCAATGATCTTGTCGTCCCTTGCGCCGTTGTCAAGCATTGAGATAACTCCGATAGGATAACAGTTTACAAGAGCGAGAGAATAGATCGTTTCCGAGCATAGAACAAGAACGTCCAGAGGGTCGCCGTCCTCGGCGTAGGTACGGGGGATAAAGCCGTAGTTTGCGGGGTAGTGCGTGGACGTGTAAAGCACACGGTCAAGCATAAGAAAACCTGTTTCCTTATCCAGCTCGTACTTCATCTTGCTGCCCTTCTGAATTTCGATGACCGCAAAAAAGTTATCCCTGGTTATTCTGTCGGGGTCGATATCATGCCATATATTCATTGACATATTCATTCCTTCCTTTTCATGATCTGCCTGTCGGAGCAGTATCATTTACGTTTATTTTTGGTTTCTTCGGTTTCCTTTACGATGTATCTCGGTCTGTGCTTTGCTTCAAGATACATTCTTGAGATGTACTGTCCCGAAATACCCGTGCATATCAGCTGGACCGCTCCTATAAGGCTTGCAAGGAACATGATAACATATCCCATTGCAGGCTCGCCGCCCGTTCCCTTTACAATGGCTATAATGCCCATGACTACCGCAAGTATTCCGAATAAAAGTCCCATGAGGAACGATACAGCCAGCGGTGCTGTGGAAAATGCAAATATCCCGTCAAGGGAGTACAGAAACAGCTTTTTGAAATTCCATGTGGTCTTTCCTGCCGCTCTTTCGGTGTTTTCCACCTCGATATATTTGGTTTCAAACCCCACCCAGCTGAATATGCCCTTTGAAAAACGGTTGTATTCGGGCATATCAAGTATTGCGTCAACCATCTGACGGGTCATGAAACGGAAATCCTGCGCTCCGTCCACTATCTGCGTCTGAGAAATGCTGTTTATCAGCTTGTAGAATGCTCTCGAAAAAAACGACAGCACCTTGGATTCTCCCTTTCGGGATATCCTTCTTGTTGCGGCGCAGTCATACTCGCCGCTTCTTACATAGTCGTACATCTGAGGAATGAGCTTGGGAGGGTGCTGCAGGTCGGCGTCAAGGATTACTACATAATCTCCTCTCGAACGTTCAAGCCCTGCAAGCATTGCCGCTTCCTTGCCGAAATTTCTCGAAAATGAGGTATAGCATATCCGTCGGTCCCTTGCCGACATCTGACGGAGAATTTTCAGCGTATCGTCCGTTGAGCCGTCGTTTATAAAGATAAACTCAAAATTCAGGTCGGAGATCTCCGCCATGAAATAGTGGTCCTTCATGGAATCTGTGACCCTTGTTATCTCCGTGTAAAACAAGGGCAGGGACTCCTGTTCGTTATAGCAGGGGACGATTATCGAAATAAGCTCCATTTTGCATTTCCTCGGAATTGTATATTTATTCTACCGTAACGGATTTTGCCAGATTTCTCGGCATATCAACATCGCAGCCCCTGAGGACCGAGGTGTAATAAGCTATCATCTGGAGAGGCACTACCGTTACCAGCGGCATGAGAATGTCGCTTACCGACGGCAGACCTATCTTGTAATCCACGCTTTCCTTTTCGGGAACAACGTCCTCACGGCATACCATTACCACCTTTGCCCCTCTTGACTTGACTTCCTTAACGTTGGACTGAGTCTTCTCAAAAAGCGCCGTCTGAGTGGCTACCGCAATAACGGGAGTGTCCCTTGTGATAAGGGATATTGTACCGTGCTTGAGTTCGCCTGCCGCATAGGATTCGCTGTGAATGTAGGATATCTCCTTGAGCTTCAGTGAGCCTTCCATGCTGAGAGCGTAGTCAAGACCTCTGCCGATGTAAAGCAGGCTGTCTGCGTTCATTATCTTTGAAGCGACATACTGATACTGTTCCTGCTCATTAATACATTTTTGGATAAGGTCGGGAGTCTTCATAAGCTCCGCCGTAAGACTGCGGCACTTCTCCTCGTCAATGGCACCCTTTGCAAGGGCTACTCTGAATGCGAGAAGATACATGAACGCCGTCTGGACTGCATATGCCTTTGTGGAGCATACGGAAATTTCGGGTCCTGCGTTTGTATACATGACCATTTTCGCTTCACGTGCAATGGAAGAGCCTACAACATTCACCACCGCAAGGGTATCCGCACCTATCTCGTTTGCAAGCTTAAGCGCCGCAAGAGTATCGGCGGTTTCGCCCGACTGAGATATGATGACCGCAAGATCGTCCTTTGATATCAGCGGATTCCTGTAGCGGAATTCCGAAGCGATATCAACTACAACGGGAGAGCGTGAAAGCTCCTCGATGATATATTTTCCCACCATGCCTGCGTGCATTGCCGAGCCGCAGCCGATGATAAAGATATGATTGTAGTTTTTCAGCATCTCGTCGGTAAGTCCGCATTCCTCGAAGCAGGGCATACCGTCCTTTATTCTCGGAGAAATGGTGTTCTTTACCGCCTGAGGCTGCTCGTGTATCTCCTTGAGCATGAAATGCTCATAGCCGCCCTTCTGCGCTGCGGAAACGTCCCAGTCGGCGGTTTTCATTTCCTTTTCTACGGGGAAGCCGTGAACGTCAAGGAAACGTATCCCCGACTGCTCCACAACGGCTATCTCGTTGGGTTCAAGGAGATAGTAGTTCTTTGTATGGTCAAGGATAGCCGTTACGTCGGAGGCGATAAAGTTTTCTCCCTCGCCCTTTCCTACGATAAGCGGACTTTCCTTTCTTATTGCAAATATTTTTCCCGGACAGTCACGGAAAATTATTCCAAGGGCATAAGCGCCCTCGATGTCCTTCATAGCCTTTGCAATGGCTTCAACGGGGTCGCCCTCGTAATAGTAATCCAGAAGCTTTGCAACGGTTTCCGTATCGGTTTCGCTCTCAAAGCCGTATCCGTGGGCAATGAGAAAGGCTTTCAGCTCACGGTAGTTTTCGATGATGCCGTTGTGGACAATGGAAACTCTTCCGTTGCCGATGGGGTGGGAATTGACGTCCGACGGCTCGCCGTGGGTCGCCCACCTTGTATGTCCTATACCGCAGCAGCCTTTGGGAGTGCCCTCGGTTTTAAGCTTTGCTTCAAGCCCCTCGGCGATCTTTCCCTTTGCCTTTACGGTTTTTATTCTGTCCTTTTCAAAGACAGCAATACCTGCGGAATCGTATCCTCTGTATTCCAGTCTTTTAAGAGCGCTGACAAGGATATCCGCACACGCTTCTTTTCCAACATATCCGACTATTCCGCACATAGATAAAAGCCTCCGTACCGAAAAATTACTTTGTGCCGTACATTCTGTCCCCTGCGTCACCAAGTCCGGGAACGATATAAAGCTGGTCGTTCATATCGGGGTCAACGGCAGCGCAGTATATCTCAACGTCGGGGTGCTCCTTGTTGATGTGAGCTATGCCCTCCTCCGTTGCGATGATGCACATGAACTTTATGCTCTTTGTGCCCGCAGCCTTGACAAGCTTTATAGCCTCGCAGGCAGCTCCGCCAGTGGCAAGCATGATGTCGGCGATGATAACGTCCCTTGTGCCGATATCGTGGGGCAGCTTGCAGTAATACTCGACTGTGCCTGTTGTCTGAGGGTCACGGAAGGTTCCGATATGTCCTATCTTAGCGGCAGGGATAAGTCCCATTACGCCGTCTACCATGCCAAGACCTGCACGGAGGATAGGGACAAATGCAAGCTTTCTGCCTGAGATTATCTTGGATTTTGAGATCCCGAGAGGGGTCTGGATATCCACCGTCTTAACGGGGAGATCTCTGAACGCTTCGTAGCACATGAGCATGGAAACCTCGGAAACAAGCTCTCTGAACTCCTTTGAGCCTGTGTTCACATCTCTCATAAGAGAAAGCTTGTGCTGAACGAGGGGGTGGTCGATAAGAGTATAGCTGATATTTTCCATAACAGTCATTCCTTTCACGGAGAAAAATCTCCACTATTGTTGTTTATGTGTTTATGCCGACAGATAAAAGGTCATGTCCGCACAGCCGTTACTTTTCAAGCTCGGAAATAAGGTCTATCCTGCGCTGATGTCTTCCGCCCTCGAATTCGTTTGCAAGGAAGGTATCAACGATCTCGCAGGCAAGACCCGGACCTACAACTCTTCCGCCCATGCAGAGGACGTTTGCGTTATTGTGCAGACGGGTATATTTTGCCATATAGCAGTCGGTGCAGAGCGCAGCTCTTATTCCCTTTATCTTATTTGCAGCCATTGAAATGCCTATGCCTGTTCCGCAGATGAGGATCGCATATTCAGCCGCACCGGAAGTCACTTCGGCGCAGACCTCCTTTGCCACAACGGGGTAATCAATGGCAGAGCCGTCTGCACAGCCCATTTCCTTCACTTCATAGCCCATATCTCTGAGGTGCTTTGCGACTTCCAGCTTAAGCTCATAGCCGCCGTGGTCACTTCCTATAGCAATCATATCTATACCTCCGCAATACTGCTGCGCCGCAGTGGGGCAGCATAATATTTTACTTGAATTCACATAGAATTATGTATTTTAATTATATCACAATATCCTGAGATAATCAATAGTTTATTTATGACACATGAAAAAAATGTGAGGGGTCACAATTGATGTCCGACAAACCAAAGGCTCGGTGCTCCGAACATGACAGCAAAACTTTCGGCTCGATAATTCGGCAATGGTTGAATTTTTTTGCTGTGTATGGTAAAATAAGTTATCATACCTGATATTGAAAGCTCATTTGCATTTCACAGCGTAAATTTGCATTTCACATATCAAAAGCTTGATTCTCCCAAATAATGTGATATACTCATGATATCAACATCAAAAGGAGAATCACTATGAACACGATATTACTTATTTTACTGTGCGTTTTTGAAGCAGCCTTTGCTGTTACAGCAATCAGCCGCAGGGCAGATAAAAAGGGCTGGCAGACAGGCAGACTTATCTGCAATGGGGGTCAGCTGGGATTATTCCTTGTAATGCTCATCGCTCCCGGGATAGATATGAGCTTTCGCTTTATGGGATTGTTTATCCTGCTGCTTATCCGTATAATTGTTGCTTTTATCGGTTATATGATGATCAGGAACAAAGAGGAAAAAAGCAAGCACCCTGCAATGATGATACTCAGTGCACTGCTTTCAGCTGTTCTTATATCGGGCAGCCTGATACCTTCGTTTATCATTTCCGATTACAGCGGACTGCCCCTTACGGGAGAATATGATGTTGCAGAGGCAAATGCGATACTCATTGATGAAAGCAGAGCGGAATCGTTTGAATCGGACGGCTCAAAGCGTGAGGTACCCGTATACTTCTTCTACCCCGCAAACGCCGCAGAAGGTGAAGGATTTCCCCTTGTCATTTTCTCCCACGGCGCATTCGGATATTATGAGAGCAATTACTCCACATATGCAGAGCTTGCCTCAAACGGCTATGTTGTAATAAGCACCGAGCACCCGTATCATTCGCTCTTTACAACGGATACAAACGGCAATACTATAATTGCGGACGATTCCTTCCTTAACGGAGTCATGGCAATTAACGCCGAGGGTGTTTCCGAAGAAACCATATATGAATTATCCTCACAATGGTTCAAGCTTCGTGCAGATGACATTAATTTTGTAATAGATTCCGTTAAGTCGGCAGCAGACGCAAATGCACTTCCCGAATATTGGTATACGCAGCAGAGCGAGGACATCATCACAGCACTTGCTATGACAGATACGGACAAAATAGGTGTTATGGGTCATTCTCTGGGCGGAGCGGCAGCGGTATCTGTCGGCAGAACAAGAAGCGACATCAGCGCAGTCATCGACCTTGACGGAACAATGCTCAGCGAGGTAACAGGTGTAGAAAACGGAAAGGATATCATTAATGACGAGCCTTACACAACACCGCTTTTATCCTTCGATAATGAGGAGCATCATTTTTCTTCCATAGAAGCAAGAGAGAATGATGTGCCCTATGCAAACAATATCGTTCACGACAATGCCGTATGCGGTTACAGAACATATATCACGGGAACAGGTCATATGAATTATACCGACCTGCCCATGTTTGCTCCTCCTCTTGCGAAAATGCTCGGCACAGGCAGCGTGGACCCCGAAGAATGTATGATGACCGTCAACAGGATAATACTTGAATTTTTTGACAGCTTTCTGAAAGGAAACGGTGAATTTAGTGTACAGGAATGTATCGACATATCATAATATGGACGTTAAGATAAGCAAAATTTCCGAAGCTGAAAACGAGCTTGTGGATATACGCTGCCACAAGGAAACGGACTCTGTTCGTGAAATAGCCGATTTTGTAAGGTCAAGGCAGGGACAGCTGACAGGGACCCTTGAAGGCAGACAGTACGGCATAGCGGTGTCGGAAATAATGTACATAGAGTCGGTGGACAACAGGACGTTTATCTACACTGTATCAAAGGAGTATGAGTCAAAACAGCGTATTTACGAACTGGAGGATATTCTAAGATCCAAGCACTTTCTCCGTATATCAAAAGCCGCCCTTGTGAATCTGATGAAAATAAGCTCTGTAAAGCCTGCGCTGGGAGGACGTTTCAGCGCAGTGCTTTCAAACGGTGAGGAGATAATTATTTCCCGCAAATATGTGGCAGACCTGAAAAAAACATTGAGAGGTGAAGAAATATGAGCTTCAAGGAACATCTTAGATCGGTAATGTCGCAATTTTTTGTTATAGCTACGCTTATTAACTTAGCAACATTTATTCTGGGAGAGATCTTCCGTCCCGATGAACGCTTCGGATATGAAGCATTTCTTTCTCCGCTCATATATGCAGCTATTGCCCTCGTGCCGATGCTTTGTATGTACTCGAAAAAAGAGCTTACCGTAAAGCAGCATATTTTCAGGGAACTGCTGCAGCTTATCTCTATCGAAATAATTCTCATTTTTTTCGGGCTTGGAGCAAAAAGTCTTGAACCCGAAAATTTTGCTCTCACAGCAAGCTTTGCGCTCTCTATACTTATTATCTTTGTCCTTGTATATGTGATAGGGTGGCTGCTTGATCTGAAAATGGCAAGGCAGATAAATTCCGATCTTAAAGCCTTTCAGAACAGGTTCTCGGAGAAGTCGGAATAACAACCTATAGACAAATCCGACAGCAAATCTTGACAACTGCCTTTAAAATATGTATGATAAAATAAAGAGTATTGCTAAGGAATGATCGACCGCAAAGGAGGAATATATTATAAGCGACATATATTCCGACTGGAATCCGTGGCACGGCTGCACAAAGATAAGCGAAGGGTGCAAATACTGCTACGTTTACAGGCAGGACGAAATGTACGGCAGCGCTGAGGAAAGCCGTATCTGCCGAAAGACAAATTCCTTTGACCTTCCCGTAAAAAGGAAGAGGGACGGGAGCTATAAGATACCGTCGGGGAAGATAGTTTTCACCTGCTTTACATCGGATTTTCTGCTGAGCGACGCTGACGAGTGGCGAGGCGACTGCTGGAAAATGATGAAGGAGCGAAGCGATTGTTATTTCTATTTTTTCACCAAGCGTATCGACCGTCTGGAAGAATGTCTGCCTGCCGACTGGGGCAGCGGATATGACAATGTCCTGATAGGCTGTACCGTGGAAAACCGGGACAGAGCCGACTATAGGCTGCCAATATTTCTCTCGCTGCCCATAAAGCACAGGTCAATAATTGCAGCGCCGCTTCTGGAGAGGATTGATATTTCCCCATATCTTGACGAAAGCATTGAACAGGTTTCCGTCGGAGGAGAATCGGGCATGGAGGCACGTCCCTGCAATTATGATTGGATACTTGATATCCGCAGGCAGTGCGTTGAAAAGGATGTGCCCTTTTATTTCCACCAGACGGGTGCACATTTCATCAAGGACGGAAAAATGTACAATATCAAGCGGAGATTCCAGCGCAGTCAGGCTGCAAAGGCAGGAATAGATTTTCGTATCGGCGAAAACAATATCCCCGAAACGGCTTCGATGAGCAAAAATATATCCGAGGATATTCAGCTCCGTCTTTTTGACGAGTAAACTGCGAATATGCTGATTTGACCGAAAGGTCTTATCATATAAGAACTCGTCTTCACAAGAGTATGCGCACGTCTTTTCGGCAAATTTTGCCGCAGACTGCGTTAAAAATGCTTGCCGGGCGAAAGCCCGCCTGCGCATTTTTGCCTTGTCTGCAACAAAATTATGCTCGAAAATCCGCACACATATCTTATGAATACAAGTTCTAATTTATTTAAGGAGATTGCTGTTTGAAGGAAAACAACACCTTGGAGATTGTAGGCTGACCGGGAGGTTTGCGTAAATACGATCTCACACAAACCTCCCGGTATTGCAGTCAACAATCATCAGGAGGAATAAACAATGAATAAAAATGACTACATTATCCGTTTGGAAAGAAAAGACGAATACCGTGAGGTTGAAACCCTTGTGAGAGAATCATTCTGGAACGTATATCGCCCGGGATGCCTTGAGCATTATGTGCTGCACTGCCTGAGAAACGATCCCGATTTTGTCCCCGAGCTTGACTTTGTCATGGAGAAGGACGGCAGGATAATCGGACAGAATATCTTCATGAGAGCGGTCATCAAGGCGGACGACGGCAGGGATATCCCCATTATGACCATGGGACCTATCTGCATCGCCAATGACCTTAAAAGAAAGGGTTACGGCAAGCTGCTGCTTGACTATTCCCTCGAAAAGGCGAGGGAGCTTGGCACAGGGGCACTGTGCTTTGAGGGCAACATTGACTTTTACGGCAATAGCGGTTTCGTGTATGCGTCCGAAAAGGGTATCCGTTATCATGGACTGCCCGAAGACGCCGACGCTTCATTCTTCCTTTGCAGAGAGCTTATTCCGGGATATCTTGACGGCATCACAGGCGAATACGCCACACCGAAGGGATATTTCGTTGATGAGGCGGAAGCGGAAGAGTTCGACAAGAATTTTCCGCCCAAGGAAAAGCTGAAGCTTCCCGGACAGCTCGAATGACCCGAGCGGATAAACGGTAAACGGCATAAATCTTCGGACATTCGTTCATGAAGCAATGCCGTTTGCTAAAAAATGCGGAAACGCCCGACAGACCTGCCTGTGCCGCAGCTGTCGGGCGGATCCCTTATTTTCTGTCGGACAAAGGAGGTCCATTATGGCTGCAACCAACTGCGAAACCTGTGTAAATTATGTATACGACGAGGACTATGACTGCTGCACCTGTATGGTCAATCTTGACGAGGACGAAATGTACAGGTTCATAAACGGAACAAATTACAGCTGCCCCTACTATCGCCTTGACGATGAGTACGAGGTAGTAAAGCATCAGGCACTGTAAATATGAGGTATAAAAACACGGTAAAGGGGCGTTTTATTCGCCGCCCCAACAGATTTATAGCTATCGTTGACATTGACGGCGAGGAAACGGTATGCCATGTGAAAAACACGGGCAGGTGCAGGGAACTGCTTACGGAAAACGCCTGCGTTATTCTTGAAAAGTCGGATAATCCTGACCGAAAGACCGCTTATGACCTTATAGCGGTATACAAGGGGGAGCGGCTTATAAACATGGACAGCCAATGCCCCAACAAGGCTGTGGGAGAATTTCTTCCGAAGCTTTTTGAAAATGCTGTTCTTATCCGTCCCGAAACGGTATGGGGCGGTTCACGCTTTGATTTTTACATTGAAACTGCAGACGGTCGGAAGATATTCCTTGAAGTCAAGGGAGTGACTTTGGAGGAGGATAATGTTGCAATGTTCCCCGACGCACCCACGGAGAGGGGAGTCAAGCACATAAAGGAGCTTGAAAAATGCATTTCCGAGGGGTATGAGGGATACATAATGTTTGTTATTCAGATGTCGGGGGCGGAGGTTTTCATGCCCAACGACAAGACTCACCCTGAGTTCGGCGAAGCTCTTCGCCATGCTGCGAAAAACGGTGTTAAGGTTCTTGCATACGAATGCAATGTGACTGAGGGTTCTATGGAGATATCGTTTCCGTGTAGGGTGAGCCAGGCAGGCTGAGCCTGCACCCACCCGTTCTGTTAGTTTGTTTGGGCGTTATAGTTCTTGGCTCGGTAACGGTACTTGTTTTGTACCCGTTGCCGAGATTTTTTTAGTTTTATTTGAATACGGAAGTTATTTCATTGCCCGTTTTATGAGGAATAGTTTTTGTTCTTTTCCGTATTGTTTTTTTGAAATGTAAGTTATCACATTGCCCACGAGGGGGGAAACCTATATGAGAGAAGGAACAAGAAAATCCGGCAAAAATCGGCATTTCCTTCTCTCCTAACGTTTTCCCCCCTCGTGCTCCCCCTTTCCCTTTCACCTCTCTTCCTTTGCCGATTTTTCTGTTCTTGCGTATCGGTAGTTGCAGTGTTCGTAAGCTGCGCTTACGAAGGTGAGATACGGAATTACTTTGTTAAAAAGGGCAGTTACACGGTAAGTCCTACAACTATGGAACTAAAAGGGCAGAAAATTTTTGCCCGAATTTACCATAGTTTTAGTAAGGGTTTTGCCCGTTATTTGGCTTGACCAAAGAAAATGCACAAAAAAGTTTATTCTAATAAAAAAGTATTGTTTCCTCAAAAAATTATAAAAACCGTCAATGAAAAAACGTATAGTTTTTTTATAGTCCAAAAAATGGAACACCTAATTGCTGTATAAGCAATTAGGAAAACGAAAGAGCATAGCCTGAGAGGGGTGTGGTTTAGGGAAAGGGAGTGCAGAGGGAAAACCGCAAGGAGAGGGGGGAGGCGGCTGCGTCCGTAGCGTTCCGAGCACTCCCCCCTCTCCTGAAGGTTTTCCCTTTGCATAGTAACGAAATATCTTACATTTTCATAAATAGATACGAAAAAATAAAAACCTATCCTTCCGAAAATGGGCAATGAAACAACTATCATATACAATATAACAGAAAAAGCTCGGCAACGGATACAAAACAAGTACCGTTACCGAGCCAAGAACTTTCAGTTAAAAACAAACTATGATACGGTTGCGTGCAGGCTCAGCCTGCCGTTGCCGAGCCAAGAACTTTCAGTAAAAAATCAACTATGAAACGATAGGGTGCAGCATCATGCTGCCTCAGCCTGCTGACCTTACAAGTAGGATAGGATATCCGTCCTGATAGGGCTTTATCATGTCGGGATTTTTGTCCGCTTCGGCGAAAATTTTATCCGCAAGACCATTTTCAAGCTCATCAACAAGCTGTTTCAGCGGCTTGTTGTACAGTTCGGGACATATCGAAGCTATGGAAATTACCTGCCTGCCCCCAAGCTCCATTATCCTGTAAGGCCATATCTTGCAGTCAAAGGGCTTGTTTTCACCTAATGTGCAGCCTGTTTTGCTGTCAAGAGCGGGACAGGCGAAAAGTCCTCTTCCGTCTATCTCGCAGGGCAGTACCTTGAACAGATAGCTGTTTTCCGAATCGCCCTTTGACATAAAGCTGATATCGCTTCTTTCGGCAAGTATCCTGTCCTTAAGCTCTGCGCTTATAACAGGGGTTTCCCAAATGTCGTAGCTGTCAAAAATACAGCATATTTTACAGCCTGCACAGGTCTTGTTTGAAAGTATATTTTTCAGCATAAAATCATCCTTATGTATATTTGTTAAATGAAGCGGTATAATATATTCCGAAAGCAATTGCGAAAGGAACGATAATTATGCCGCATGATATTATTTCTCAGCAGGAATACAGCGAAATGGTGAAAAAAGCCTCACCCAAATCAAAAAGCCGGATAGATATCCCCAAAGCCTTTGTTATCGGCGGACTTATCTGCTGTATAGGTCAGGGACTTACTCAGCTTTACACGACCATGGGTGCGGACGAAAAGACCGCAGGTACATGGTGTACAATAACCCTTGTCTTTATCTCTGCCTTTCTCACGGGGCTTGGACTGTACGAAAAGATCGCCAAGCACGGCGGAGCGGGAACTCTTGTGCCCGTCACGGGATTTGCAAACGCAGTGTCCTCTCCTGCTGTGGAATTCAAGTCGGAGGGACTTGTCCTCGGACTTGGTGCAAAGATATTCATTATCGCAGGGCCAGTTATCCTTTACGGAACGGCGGCCTCGGTGGTGTATGGGCTGATATATTGGCTGATATCGGGCAATTGGTGAATGATTATTCCTCAACAGCGGAAATTCCGACAACGGTAATGTTATCGGGACTTCCGTTTTTTATTGCTATCTCGGTAAGCCTTTTCAGCCTTTTGGAAAGCCGCATGGGCATTTCAAGGGTTTCCTCAAACTCGCCCATGGTTATGTAATCGGAAAGACCGTCGGTGCAGATTATAATAATGTCCCCCCTGCGTATGCCGCCCGAAATGGCGGATATCTCAGGCTCAGGCTCATCGGAGATGTTGCCGAGGACGGGGAATATGATATTTCGCTGAGCATGGGTCTTCTGTTCCTCACGGGTGATCTTTCCCTGCTCATAGAGCATCTGCACAAGTGACTGATCGGTGGAAAGCTGGCGGAGCATTCCGCTTCGGTAGCGGTACATACGTGAATCGCCCACGTTTACCACATAAGCGTTGTTGTCCTCGTCCACCGCAAGGGCGCAGAGTGTCGTCTGCATATTGATGGAATCGTTGTGGGTTATGCCGTATCTTCTCAGCTTGCCGTGAATGTTCAGCACCTTGTTTTTCAGGTTGACCTTTTTTCCGTACCGAACGCCCGAAAGCAGCTGCAGGGCAAGCCTTGACGCAATTTCGCCCGAAGCCTCGCCGCCGACGCCGTCAGCAACGGCAACGATAAAAGGCGCCTTGATGTCGCTTTCCATCTGTGCTTTTGACAATACTATTTTATTTATAAGGTAAGCGTCCTCATTATGTTCATGAACGGCTCCCTTGTCCGATATTCCGCAGCAGTAATACAAAAAGCGCACCCTTTCTTAAATAACAGAACTCAAAGATCAGCATTAAACTGAACATCTATATTATACACTTGTAACCGTTTCATTTCAATCAGCAAAGTTCATAATTTTCCGACGATATTTTATATGCGGACGCATCACCTTTTGTCGAAAGAGGGGATAATACTAAATTTCCCTTGTTTTGTATTGAAATCCTGTCTGATATGTGATAATATTTAAATAGCAGGCAGGCTGAGCCTGCACCCAATCGGCAGCATGATGCTGCACCCTATCGTATCATAATTTATGGTGGTGAGAAAGTTCTTGGCTCGGTAACGGGACAAACTATTGACTGATAAATCGGAATATGTGAATGGGGGTAATAAGAAAATGACGGAAGAATTTCAGAATTTGGGTAAAGTTATTGCGGATGCAATTATTTTCACATATATCTATTTGGCTGTAATCGTTGTTGTATCAATTCTCCTTATTGTTCTCGTAATAAGATACATAATAAAAAAGAAAAATAAGTGTAATAATGTTAATGTAAAGAAGAAATATGTGCCGTTAAGAATAAGCATTATCGTTGTGATTGTAGCATTGATCTTGCTGCTTTCTCCGATAATAATGGGAATTTTCTTATAATTACAATATAAAAAATTATACTGACATATTCAAATTTATCGGGCAGATTCAAATGACGATCTGCTATATAATTGAGAGATATCAACAGATTTAAAGAGTGACATAACCTTAAAATAAATCGGGGAAGGAAGATAAAAATGAAAATAAAGCTGAAAAACGCACGTATACTTGACACGGATTCCATGACTGTTTACAAAGGCTGCGCTGTGACCGAAAACGGAAGGATATCCTATGCAGGGACGGAGGAGTACAGCGGAGCTTCCGACCGTGAGATAGACCTTGGCGGAAATCTGATAATGCCGGGATTTGTGAACGCCCATACTCATTCTCCCATGACCTTCCTGCGTTCCTATGCGGAGGACCTTCCCCTTGACCGCTGGCTTAATGAGGCGGTTTTTCCCAACGAAGCTAAGCTTACGGCTGACGATATATATGTGCTGACGAAAGCGGCGGTGCTTGAATATCTGACAAGCGGAACGACTGCTTGCTTTGATATGTATTATCACCCCGAAGCAATGGCGGCGGCATTTACCGAAATGGGTTTCCGCTGCGTTTTCTGCGGAGCGGTGAATAATTTCAGCGAATCGGTTGAGCGGCTTGAGGATTATTACAACAAATACAACGGCGGCAGCGAGCTTATCTCCTACAAGCTGGGATTTCATGCGGAATACACCACGAGCAGGGAGATAATGGAGGGGATAGCTTCGCTGGCGGAGAAATATCATGCTCCCGTATGGTGTCACAGCAGCGAAACCAAGGCGGAGGTGGAAGGCTGTATTTCACGGTACGGCATGACCCCCACTGCGCTTTTTGAAAGTCTGGGGCTTTACAATTACGGCGGCGGCGGTTTCCACTGCGTTTACATGACGGCGGAGGATATTGATATATTCCGCCGAAGAAACCTTACGGCGGTGACAAATCCCTGCAGCAATGCAAAGCTTGCGAGCGGAATTGCGCCCCTTGCGGAGCTGTCCGCCGCAGGGGTAGATATTGCCGTGGGAACGGACGGACCTGCAAGCAACAATGCCCTGGATATGTTCAGGGAGATATATCTTGCGGCGGTGATGCAGAAGCTGAAAAACTCCGACGCAGCGGCTATGCCTGCCGAAACGGTTCTCCGTGGTGCGCTTGTGGGAGGAGCTAAGGCGGCTCAGCTCAACTGCGGAAAAATTGCGGCGGGTTATAATGCCGACCTGTGTGTTATCGACCTGCAAAAGCCGAATATGCAGCCCCTTCTCGACGGGGACAGAATTGTCAAAAATCTCGTTTTCAGCTGTTCCAAGGACAATGTCATGATGACTATGGTCAACGGCAGGATACTTTACGAAAAGGACGAATTCTTCGTGGGAGAGTCCCCCGAAAAGATATATTCCGACATGGACAAAGTCTGCCGCAGGCTGGCAGGCTGAGCCTGCACCCAATCGTTCCGGTAGTTCATTATGGCGGCATAGTTCTTGGCTCGGTATCGTAACTGTATATGAACCGATACTTTTGGCAGGCTGAGGCAGCATGATGCTGCACCCTATCGTTCCATAGTATTTTGGGGCGACGCAGAAATGGCTCGGTAACGTTACAAACAATGAACCGGGAGGCACAGGTTTTGCATGGACATGAAAGAAAAGGTATATCATTTTCTGACGACTATCCCCACGGGCAGGGTGGTAACATACGGTCAGATAGCGGAACATCTCGGCAATAAAAAACTTGCAAGGGCAGTCGGAAAGATTCTGCATAAAAATCCCGACGAGGAAAAATATCCGTGTTACAAGGTAGTTGACAGCAAAGGCAGACTGGCGGAAAATTTCGCTTTCGGCGGCATTGAAGGGCAGAAAGAAAAGCTGGAAAGGGACGGCATAGCCGTAAATGATTACAGGGTCGATCTGGGAAAATATCAGATGCGGAAATAATTTGTCTTTAAGACAGGTGAAAATATATGAATTTAAACGATAAGATCACTGCTCTGGGAGGAGTTGCGGAAAAGCGTGCCAAGCTTTATGAAAAGCTGGGCATTATTACCGTGGGCGACCTTCTTGAGCATTATCCGAGGGCGTATATAGATTTCAGCGAGGCGGTGAATATCGACGTCGCTCCCATAAACGAAACTGCGGTCATATGCGGAACGGTGACAAAAAAGATACCTGCCGCAAGGATAAGGCAGGGGCTTGTTATATACAAGGTGATAATCACCGATGAAACGGACAGCCTTACGGTGGTGCTTTACAACAACCGCTTCGCCTACGAGCAGTTTGCCGAGGGAAAGGAATACCGTCTTTACGGCAGGGTCACGGGGGGCTTTACACGCAAGGAAATGAACTCTCCCACGGTGCTGAGTGCAGACGAAAAATGCCTTGTCCGCCCCAAATACGCTCTTACCGAGGGGTTGACTCAGGCTATGGTCATTACCAACATGACTCAGGCGCTTAAATGCGCTGCGGAGGATTATCCCGACTTTCTCCCCGACAGCATACGCCATGAATATTCCCTCTGCACCGAAGGATATGCGGTGCAGAATATTCATTTTCCCCATGATATGCACAGCGCAGAGCTTGCAAAAAGGCGGCTTGGCTTTGACGAGCTGCTTATAATGCAGTGCGGTTTGATGATGCTGAAAAATGTTACCCGTGAAGAGGCGGGCTGCAAAATGAGCCTTGTCAATCTGAACGAATTTTTCGATTCGCTGCCCTTCGAGCCTACGGGCGCTCAGAAGCGTGCCGCTGCGGATATTGCCGCCGACCTGTGCAGGGACGTGCCTATGAACAGGCTTGTGCAGGGTGATGTGGGTTCGGGAAAGACTGCCGTTGCGGCGGCGGCGTGCTGGTTTGCCGCAAAAAACGGCTGTCAGTCCGCACTTATGGCACCTACGGAAATTCTTGCCCGTCAGCATTATGCAACGCTGAAAGGTTTTCTTGAGCCGCTGGGCATAAAGGTCGGCTGTCTTACGGGTTCAATGACCGCAAAGGAAAAGCGTGAGATAAAGTCGGCGCTTGCGGACGGCAGCATTCAGGTCGTTGCGGGAACTCATGCGCTTATTGCGGAAAGCACCGAATTTAACAGGCTTGGTCTTGTGATAACCGACGAGCAGCACCGTTTCGGTGTTAATCAGCGGAAGCTTTTTGCGGGCAAGGGAGAGCGTCCTCACAAGCTTGTAATGAGCGCAACGCCCATTCCGAGAACTCTTGCGCTGATAATTTACGGCGATCTGGACATATCGGTGATAAACGAGCTGCCAAAAGGCCGTCAGCCTGTAGAAACCTATGCCGTGACGGGCAAGCTGAGAAGCCGTGCTCTCGGCTTTGTGAAAAAGGAGCTTGACGCAGGCAGACAGGGGTACATTGTCTGTCCCATGATATCCGAGAGCGAGAACGGGGACTCCGAAGCGGCTTCGGTTCAGGCGGCGGAGGAATACAGCAGGAACATTGCGGAAAACGAGCTGAAAGGGTACAGCATAGGTCTGCTTCACGGAAAGATGTCCGCTCAGGACAAGGATGCGGTCATGGCGGATTTTAAGTCGGGGAAGATACAGCTGCTTGTATCCACGACTGTTATCGAGGTAGGTGTGGACGTGCCCAATGCGACGGTCATGATGATAGAAAGCTCCGACCGCTTCGGACTTTCCCAGCTTCATCAGCTGAGGGGACGTGTTGGCAGGGGACAGTACAAGTCCACTTGTATCCTGCTGACGGACAACGCCACCGAGGACACGAAGGCAAGGCTGAGGATTATGTCCTCGACCACTGACGGATTCCGCATAGCCGAGGAGGACTTGAAGATACGTGGCGCAGGAGATTTCTTCGGTGACAGGCAGAGCGGTCTGCCGCCATTGAAGGCGGCCGATCTGTACAACGACCGTGAGCTTCTTGCGGACACGCAGAGGGCGGCGAGGGAGCTTATCGGAAAAAGTCCCGATCTGTCCGCATTTCCGCAGCTGAAAGAAAAGGCAGAAAAGCTTCTTTCCCACAACGGCGCCGACGGCATGAATTAGCAGGCTGAGCCTGCACGCAACCGGCAGCATGATGCTGCACCCACTCGTTCTGTTAGTTTATTATGACGTTATAGTTTCTGGCTCGGTAACGGGACTTTATTGAGTACCCGTTTGCCGAGCTTTTTCTTTTAGTTTTTCTGAATATGGTAGATGTTTCATTGCCCGTTTTTTGTAAGGAATAGCTTTTATTTTTTTCGTATCAATTTTAAAACGCTATAGATACACATATGCCCACGAGGGGGGAAACCTATATGAGAGAAGGAAAAAGAAAATCCGGCAAAAATCGGCATTTCCTTCTCTCTTGTTAACCTACGGTTAACATACGGTTTCCCCCCTCGTGCTCCCCCTTTCCCTTTCACCTCTCTTCCTTTGCCGAT
>JBJERW010000007.1:0-19344 GCA_051882475.1 Huintestinicola sp.
TGTGGAACGTTTTTGACGCAGTAACTCCTATGTATTATAGTTTTTCGACAAGCTGGAACGTTCCCAAAATGAGAACGCTCAATTTTTTTATAAAGCATTTCTATCCGAGAAAAACCGTCACATCGGCAATTTTCTCGGTAAAAAAATCATCATGCTCAACGAAAAGCAGTGTAGGATTATATTCCGTGATAAGCTCTTCTATTTGGATACGTGAAAGGACATCAATATAATTCAGCGGCTCGTCCCACAGGTACAGATGTGCCTTTTCACACAGGCTTCGGGCGATCATGGCTTTTTTCTTCTGACCGCTGCTCAGCTCCTCAAGATTTTTTTCAAACTGCAGGCGGCTGAAATCAAGCTTCCGCAGTATGGTAAAATAAAGGCTCAGATCAATGCCGAAGCTGTCGGCGTATTCTTTCAGACTGCCCCTTAACCCGTCGGCGCTCTGGGGGACATATGATATCTTCACACCGCTGCCGAGCCTTACGCTTCCGCTGCAGGGGATATCCATTCCCATTATGGCTTTCAGTATGCTCGATTTTCCCGAACCGTTGGGACCGCAGAGCGCTGTGCGGCAGCCTCGTTTTATCTCGAAGGATACGCCTGCGGAGCTGCTTTCGCCATAGCCGAGGACGAAGTTTTTTACCTCTCCAAGGATATCCGAGCGGTATTGCAGGGGGGTCAGCTTCAGATCATCGTTCTTTTCGGTGTTCTTCAGCAGAGCGGATTTTTCCTCCGCTGCCTTCAGGGAGCGCTCCTCATATGCCTTTGCCCTCGACATCATCTTCTTCGCCTTTGCTCCCTCGTATGACCGTCTGCCTATGGATTTTTCCGTTGAGGAGGGGTCAAAGCCTATCTTTTTCCTTTCGGAGCATTCCGCCCATGACTGCGCCCGTTTTGCGGCGGATTCAAGGCGCTTGATGTCCTTTTTCAGACGTTCGTTTTCCGCCATCTCAAAGCTTTCCCTCCGCCTGCGGTTTTCGTCCCAAACGGAGTAGTTTCCCTTCATGACCTCGATATCGGTTCGGTTTATTGATATAACATGGTCTATGACCTTATCAAGGAGCGCACGGTCATGTGAAACAAGGATAAATCCTTTTTTGGCTGAAAGATAATCCGCCAGAGCGCTCCGCCCCTCCGAATCCAGATGATTTGTCGGCTCGTCGATGAGCAGAAAGCTGTTCTGCTTTAAAAACATGGCGGCAAGCAGACATTTCGTCCGTTCGCCCATTGATATTTCCGTAAAAGGACGGTAGAGCAGTCCCTCGTCCGCTTTCAGCAGGGATATCTCACGGTGTATCTCCCAGTCCTCCGCACCGCTGACCTGTCGGATAATATCTATTGCGGCAGAGCCGTCGTCGGGGACATGGTAGGGGAAATATTCAAATTCAGTTTCCGCAGAGATCGTTCCCGAATATTCATATTCCCCCATGAGAAGCTTGAGAAAGGTGGTTTTTCCTCGGCCGTTCCTGCCGATAAATCCAAGTTTCCAGTCGGTGTCTATCCTGAAAGACACGTTTTCAAAAATATTGTCGTATGAACCCTCGTAGCCGAAGGTAAGGTCTGATACATTGATAAGCGGCATATATACATTCCTCCTTGCTGCAAAAACAAAAATGACCGCAGGAAATATCTTCCCTACGGTCATACAGTTTCTGCGCATATTGATCTCGCCGACAAAACGGCGCTTTCCCGAAAAAACGCATACACATATACAGAGCCGTAAAAAGATGATTTCCTGCCGGAATTGAGGCGATTGTAACGTATGCGCACAGCAAAGCTAAGGAAACGCTGAAATGATTAATTCAGTGATTCCTATGCCCATGATATGGAATGCAATGCATATTTGATCTATACGTTATAATCAGCAGGAAATTTTACGCATCTTTTCACGCTCGCTTTCTTATAAATTTAGATAATCATATCACAAAAAAAGACGTTTGTCAACACCTTTGCCCATATTGATTTTGCCGCAAATGGAATTTGCAATTATTACACATAAAACTATTGACTTTTGCCGATATTTAGATTATTATATAAGATGTATATTTGTGCGCAGAAACGCACGGACTTTATTTGACGAAAGCGCACCCAAAGGAAAGGATCGTGATGTTAGGGTTGGAAAACAAGCTCAAGCTTTACGGGTTTAATAACCTTACAAAAACTTTAAGCTTCAATATATACGATATCTGCTACGCAAAAAGCCAGCGTGAGCAGCAGGATTATATAAAGTATATTGATGAGCAGTACAATTCGGACCGTCTTACCAAGATTTTGTGCGATGTCACCGAGGCGATAGGTGCCCATGTCCTTAATATTTCAAAGCAGGATTATGAGCCTCAGGGAGCTTCGGTCACGCTGCTGATATCCGAGGATCACCGTTCCATAGGACAGCTTGACGAGTCCTGCAACGGACTTATGAAGCAGGATATTGCAGGTCATCTTGACAAGAGCCACCTTACTGTTCATACCTACCCTGAATTTCACCCCGATAACGCCATTACGACCTTCCGTGTGGATATTGACGTATCCACCTGCGGAGAGATCACTCCGCTGAAATCCCTCGATTATCTTATCGGCAGCTTCGATTCGGATATCATTTCCATTGACTACAGGGTCAGAGGCTTTACACGTGACGAAAAGGGAAAGAAAATTTTCATAGATCACGATATAACGTCTATCCAGGACTACATTGCAAAGGACACCCTTGAAAGATACGACGCTATCGACATAAATGTATATCAGGCGAACATTTTCCACACAAAGATGATGATAAAGGAGATCTTCCTGCAAAATTATCTGTTCAATACCGATACCTACGAGCTTGCTCCCAAGAGAAGGCTTGAGATAAACGACCTGCTCAGGAGAGAAATGATCGAGATATTCAGCGGTATGAATATTTACGGATAATACTATATAAGCTTTTTGTTTGCATTTTTCGCAGAAAGGATCTTGCTTGAAATGGATCAGTCACGTGCGCCTATTTATGAGGCTTTGTTAAAATACAATGAAGCGAGAGTCGTTCCCTTTGACGTGCCGGGACACAAGCACGGCAAGGGCAATCCTTTGCTTACCGAATTTCTGGGGCAGACCTGCATGAATGTGGACGTAAATTCCATGAAGCCGCTTGATAATCTCTGCCACCCCGTTTCGGTCATTCGTGAAGCGGAGGAGATAGCTGCGGAGGCATTCGGCGCAGGAAAGTGCTTTTTTATGGTAAACGGCACTACATCTTCGGTGCAGTCCATGGTGCTTTCCGTCTGCAAGGAGGGGGATAAGATAATTATCCCGAGAAACGTCCACCGCAGCGCCATAAATGCCCTTATCATAAGCGGAGTTATACCCGTTTACGTAAATCCGGGAGTTAACCACCGCCTTGGAATACCTCTCGGAATGAGCCCCGAGGACGTTGAAGCGGCTATCCTTGCAAATCCCGACGCAAAAGCGGTCTTTGTAAACAATCCCACCTATTACGGCATATGCTCCGACCTGAAAAAGATAACAAGTATCGCCCATGCCCACGGCATGAAGGTGCTTGCAGACGAGGCTCACGGAACACATCTGTATTTCGGCGAGAATATGCCCGTATCGGCAATGGCTGCGGGAGCGGATATGGCTGCCGTTTCCATGCACAAAACGGGCGGTTCTCTTACCCAGAGCAGCTTTCTGCTTGTGGGAAAAAATGCAGGGATATCCGAGGGACACGTCAGAGCCATAATCAACCTTACCCAGACCACAAGCGGCTCATATCTTCTCCTTGCAAGCCTTGACATTGCAAGAAAATATTACGCCACACAGGGCAAAGAGCTTTGCGCCGCTGTGCTGAAATCAGCCGAGTACGCACGGGAGGAAGTCAATAAGATAGGCGGTTATTACGCATATTCCGACGAGCTTGTGAACGGCAGGGATATTTTTGCCTTTGACAAGACAAAGCTGTCCATTTATACCCGTGATATCGGTCTTGCAGGTATCGAGGTATACGATATCCTCCGTGACAGCTACGATATCCAGATGGAGCTTGGAGATATCGGAAACGTCCTTGCGATAATGTCCCCCGGGGACAGATGGAAGGATATCGAGCGCCTTGTTTCCGCTCTCAGCGAGATAAAAAGACGTTTTTCACGGGATAAGGCAGGCACTGTCGATCATGAATACATAAATCCGCAGATAATGCTTTCTCCGAAGGCAGCCTTTTACGGCGAGCAGGAAACTCTTCCCATTATGGAGAGCGCAGGAAGGATAAGCTGCGAATTTGTTATGTGCTATCCTCCCGGAATACCCATAATCGCCCCCGGAGAGCTTCTTACTCCCGAAATTCTTGAATATATTGATTACAGCAAAAAGAGAGGCTGCTTTATGACGGGTACGGAAGATATGGCTATCGAGCATATAAAGGTCATCAAGTAAGAAAGGTTGGTCAAAATGGAGCTTTGGTTTACGGAGTATCATTCAAAGGACGCAAGAATGTCGATCCGCACGAATAAGCAGCTGCACAGCGAGCAGAGCGAATTTCAGAGGATAGATGTTTTTGAAAGCCCTGAGTTCGGACGTTTTCTTACCCTTGACGGACTTATGATGCTTACCGAAAAGGACGAATTTATCTACCATGAGATGATAACCCATGTTGCAATGGCGAGCAATCCCGACATAAAGAAAATTCTTGTTATCGGAGCAGGTGACGGCGGAACGGTCAGAGAGCTGACAAGATACGATTCCGTTGAGCATATTGACCTTGTTGAGATAGACGAGCGTGTGGTTGAGGTGTGCAGGGAGTTTATCCCCAAAACCGCCTGCAAGCTTGACGACGAGAGAGTTCATATATATTACGAGGACGGACTGAAATTCGTCCGCACAAAGGAAAACTGCTACGACCTTATAATAGTTGACAGCACAGACCCCTTCGGACCGGGCGAGGGACTTTTCACCAGCGAATTTTACGGCAACTGCTACAACGCTCTTACAGAGAACGGAATACTTGTCAACCAGCATGAAAGTCCCTACTATGACGAGGACGCAAAGGCAATGCAGCGTGCCCATAAGCGTATCCGTGAATTTTTCCCCATATGCAGGGTGTATCAGGCGCATATCCCCACATATCCGTCGGGACATTGGCTCTTCGGTTTTGCTTCCAAAACAGTTGACCCACTTGCACTTGACGCCGACAGGTGGAACGCTCTCGGAATAAAGACGAGATATTACAACACCGACCTGCATAAGGGCTGCTTTGCAATACCAAACTATGTAAAGGAGCTGCTTGAAAATGCTACCTGAAACCAACACCTTTATCGGATGCGACACCCCCTTTGATGAGGCGCAGGCGGTCATATTCGGTGCGCCCTTTGACAGCACCACATCATACCGCCCCGGAACACGCTTCGGACCGAGGGCTATCCGTTCGGAAAGCTTCGGCATCGAAACCTATTCCCCATATCAGGACAGGGATCTCCTTGACATGAAGGTTTTCGATTCGGGAGATCTTGAGCTGCGCTTCGGCTCACCCGAATCCGCTCTTGATGATATCAGAGCGAGGACGAAGGAGATACTTGAAGCAGGCAAGCTTCCCGTTATGCTTGGCGGCGAGCATCTTGTGACCCTTGGCGCATTCAGAGCTGTGACCGAGCATTACGGCAAGGATGTAAGCATTATTCAGTTTGACGCTCACGCCGACCTGCGAGAAGAATATCTCGGACAGGAGCTTTCCCATGCCTGTGTTATCCGCAGATGCCATGACATTGTTGGGGACGGTCACGTTTTCCAGTTCGGCATAAGAAGCGGCGACAGGGAGGAATTCGCCTTTGCCGCAAAGCATACGCAGATGTATAAAACGGGTATCGAGGGAGTATCCTTCGATAATATTTCCGAGGTAATAACCGCTTTAAAGGGGAAAAAGGTCTATCTGACCATAGACCTTGACGTTCTTGACCCCTCATTCTTCCCCGGAACGGGAACTCCCGAAGCGGGAGGGGCAAGCTTCAATCAGCTGCTTTCCGCTCTTGTTAAGCTTAAAGAGCTTGATATCGTCGGAGCTGATATAAACGAGCTGTCACCTCATTACGACCAGAGCGGAGCTTCAACGGCAATAGCCTGCAAGCTGCTCAGAGAACTGCTTATGGTTTTGTTGTAAGGATAGAGATAAATTGAAAAGGGTAAAACAGAAATTTGATGTTCTTTTGCAGACCCACGACCCAAGGCTTTTTCAGTACCTGTGCTTTCTGAAATGGACGGTTATCTCGGTTTTTGCAGGGATAGTTATAGGCATATCGGGAGCGGCGTTCCATATCTGCCTTGAAAATGCCTCCGACCTGAGGGAGGAGTATCCGTGGCTTTTGTATCTGCTCCCCGTGGCAGGGGTGGTCATTGTGTGGATATACCATATCTGCGGAATGGACGGCGACAAGGGCACTAACGGCATTTTCATGGGAGCAAGGGGAGAGGATAAGATATCCCCGAAGCTTGCACCGCTTATTTTTATCGCAACCTTTCTGACCCATGTTACGGGCGGCTCGGCAGGACGTGAGGGAGCGGCTCTGCAGCTTGGCGGAAGCCTTGTTTCTCCGCTGAGAAGGCTTTTAAAGCTCAACAAGCGTGATTATTCCGTGCTTATCATGTGCGGAATGGCGGCAGGCTTTTCGGCGCTTTTCGGCACTCCTGCGGCGGCGGCGGTCTTTGCCATAGAGGTAACAGTAGTTGGTATCACTCAGTATTCCGCCATTGTGCCATGCCTTATATCCTCCATAACTGCGGCGCTGATATCGGATAAATTCGGACTGAAAGCAACGGCGTTTTACGTGCGGAGAGTACCCGATTTTGACGCCGAGCAAACGGCTATCGTTGCAAAGGCAGTTCTTATGGGAATATTTGCGTCCCTCATAAGCATATTGTTCTGCAAGACCATCAGAAAAACAGGACAGATCTACAAGAAATACATACCCAATCCTTATATCCGTGCGGCGGCAGGCGGAGTCATTGTTATTGCGCTGACACTTTTGTGCGGCTGCACCGATTATAACGGAGCGGGAGTTAAGATCATAAACCATGCTTTCAGCGGATTTGCTCACCCCGAAGCATTTGTTCTGAAAATAATTTTTACCGCATTAACGCTGGGAGCAGGCTTCAAGGGCGGCGAGATAGTCCCTGCGCTGTTTGTAGGCTCGACCTTTGGCTGCACAATGGGTACTCTTCTCGGCATAAGTCCTTCCTTCGGAGCGGCGCTGGGTCTGGCGGCGGTATTCTGCGGAGTGACAAACTGTCCCCTTGCGACACTTGTTCTGACCATTGAGCTGTTCGGCGGCGACGGTCTGCCATACTATGCCCTTGTCATCGGCATAGCATATATGCTTTCGGGATATGACGGTCTGTACAGCGCTCAGAAATTCTACGAAAACAAGCTTACCCCAAGGCATTTCCGCCATTACAAGTCCCGGAAGGACATCAAGCGTGAGCTTAAAGCAAGAGCAAGGCACAGGGAAGAAGCTATTGAAAATAATGAAAACCAATAAAGGAGGGGCGTGATATGGGATATGTTTCGGAGCTTAGAAAATATGTGGGGCATAAGCCTATCATGCACCCTGCCGCAAGCGTTATAGTTGAAAACGAAAAGGGTCAGATACTTTTGCAGCGCCGTGCCGATAACGGAACATGGTCCTACTGCGGAGGAGCTATCGAGCTTTTTGAAAAGGCTGAGGACGCCGCAAAGCGTGAGCTTTTCGAGGAAGCGGGTATTTATGCGGAGGAGCTTGAGCTGTTCGGAGTATTTTCGGGGGAGGAGCTTCACTTTACCTATCCGAACGGCGACGAGGTCAGCACCATAGACATATTATACATCTGCCGGAAATGGCACGGACAGCTTGTCTGTCAGGAGGAAGAGGTAACGGAGCTGAGATTTTTCGACCTTGACAAGCTCCCCGAAAATATCAACCCACCTGTTGCGATGCCTTTGAAGAAATACCTGTCCTATCGTGGGACTGTCCTTTGACGCAGCAATTTTTATCGTAAACGTAACATTTTATAGATTAAGGAGAAAAAACAATGCTTTTACTTGACGAACTCAGACTTGAACTTGAGGGATACCGCAAGGATATGGAAAATCTTTACGTTATCCTTGATATTGATAAAAAGAAGAAGGAAATTGCCGAGCTTCAGGAGCAGTCCGCTGCGGACGGCTTCTGGGACGACCTTGAAAATTCTCAGAAGGTAATGCAGCAGATAAAGCAGGACGAAGCGGCAATCGCAGATTACAAAAAGCTCAACGAGCTGCTTGAGGACACTATCACCATGATAGAGCTTACCGTTGAGGAGGGCAATGAGGAGGACGAAGCAGCCGTTGCCGAGCTTCGCAGCGAGGCGGATAAATTCAAGGCTGAGCTTGAAACCACAAAGCTCACAACTCTGCTCACAGGAGAATACGACAGCAAGAATGCTATTCTTACCTTCCATGCAGGTGCAGGAGGAACAGAGGCTCAGGACTGGGCGGAAATGCTTTTCAGAATGTACAACAGATGGGGAGAGCGTCATGATTTCAAGGTGACAACTCTCGACTATCTTGACGGAGATGAAGCAGGACTGAAATCCGCTTCTATCCTTGTGGAGGGTACAAACGCTTACGGCTTCCTTAAATCGGAAACGGGCGTGCACCGTCTTGTACGTATCTCACCCTTCGATTCAAGCGGACGCCGTCAGACATCATTTGCTTCCCTCGAAGTAATGCCCGAGATCGACGGTGCCGACCTTAATATCGAGATTCGTCCAGAAGACCTTGAAATAGACTTCTATCGTGCCAGCGGCGCAGGCGGACAGAAGGTCAACAAAACAAGCTCCGCAGTTCGTCTTACACATAAGCCCACAGGTATCGTTGTTTCCTGTCAGACTCAGCGAAGCCAGTATCAGAACAAGGACTATGCCATGAAGATGCTTACCTCAAAGCTTGCGGAGATAAAGGAAAGAGAGCATCTTGAAAAGATCGAGGATATCAAGGGCGTTAAAAAGGAGATAGGCTGGGGCGCTCAGATACGTTCTTATGTATTTATGCCCTACACCCTTGTAAAGGATCACCGCACTAACTTTGAAAACGGCAACATCAATGCTGTAATGGACGGCGACCTTGACGGATTTATCAACGCATATCTTACCGCTCTTTCCCACGGAGAGCTTGGCAAGGAATAATGTATACAAAAAACTGCGCAAAAGCTGTATATCCAAGTTTTGCGCAGTTTTTTCGATTGAAGCGGCGATCTCGCCGCAGTATTTCAATACGGAGGTAAACGAAAATGAACGACAAGGAAATGAAGGTTGAACGCTACAGAGAAGAGAACAAAGCTGCTTTAAAAGGACAGATCGTTTTCACAGGCTCATCTCTTATGGAGATGTTTCCCATAAACAAGCTGCTTAAGGAGCACGGTGACGATACTGTGATATACAACCGTGGTGTAGGAGGATTTTTATCGGATGAGCTTCTTGCGGTGATAGATGTATGCGCCATTGACCTTAAGCCTTCAAAGGTTTTTATCAATATCGGAACAAACGACCTCAGCTGGTCGAGCATTCCCGTCAGCAGCCTTATGGATAACTATGACAAGATAATTTCCGAGATCGAAAGCAAAGTTCCCGGTGTTAAAATTTATCTTATGGCATATTATCCCGTAAATTTTGAGGCAGCCGCCGAGGAAATGAAGGAATGTCTTAAAATTCGCACAAACGAAAAGATAACCGCCGCTAATGCGGAGGTAAAAAAGCTTGCCGAAAAGCACGGTCAGCGTTATATTGACATAAACCGTAATTTAAAGGACGAACAGGGCAGGCTCAAGGCGGAGTATACTATAGAAGGTCTGCACATCAACGAGGACGGCTACCGTGCAGTTTATGATGACATTATGAAATACGTCAAAGAATGATTTGAAGGCAAAAGGAGATACTCAAATGAAAAAAAGATTACTGTCCCTTCTCGGTGTGCTGCTTGTGGTTTTAAATATGACAGCCTGCGGCGTTTCCGATAATTCCGCAGCCGAAAGTTCGGCGTCCGAAGATACTGTTCGGAAACAGACACTTTCAAACCCGAATGCTTCAAAGGAAGCTCAGATACTGTTTGATTACATCTGCGAAACCTACGGAAAAGGCATAATTTCGGGTCAGCAGGAATCAACATGGATGGGCAGCGACCAATATGAGTTTGAATATATCTATGAAAATACGGGAAAATATCCTGCTATCCGTGGGCTTGACTACATGAACGATGATTTTGAGGGCGTAAACGAGCGTGCCGCAGAGTGGCATGACCGTGGGGGTATAGTTACCGTATGCTGGCACTGCGGCTCCGATTTCAGCGGAAGTTGGTCGGAATCCATGAATACGGAAATTGCCGACTGGGACAAGGCGCTCACAGAGGGCACTCCCGAAAATGACAAGCTTATCGAGGGCATGGATAAGGCTGCGGCGGCTTTGCAGGAGCTTGAGGATAAGAATATCCCCGTGCTCTGGCGTCCGTTCCACGAATTTGACGGCGCATGGTTCTGGTGGGGCAAGGGCGGCGCTGAGAATTTCAAAAAGCTCTGGATAATGCTGTACGACCGCTATACAAATTACTGGGGGCTTGACAATCTTATCTGGGTGCTGGGATATTCGGGCAACGGCAGGGGATACGAAGAATGGTATCCCGGCAGCGAATATGTTGATATTGCAGGCGCCGATTCCTACACCGACGGCGCAAACGGTAATCTGTACAAAAAGGTGAATAAGGTCGTCGGCGACGATATGCCCATATGCTTTCACGAATGCGGACGTATCCCAACCGTTTCTCAGCTTGAAAAAGCGGACGCAGGGTGGGTTTGGTTCATGACGTGGCATACCGAATACATAACAGATCACAATGACACCGATACACTGAACGAAATATATAACGACCCTTATGTCATAACTCTTGACGAGCTGCCCGATCTGTTTTAATTCTATTGTACAATAATTCAAATTCAGCTGCATGCGAATAAAACGTATGCGGCTGTTTTTTATGTCGGAAATAGTATTGACATTTTGATGATATGCTGTTATAATTTATTAAACGTGTTTAATTAAGGAGCGTAAAAATGGATAAGCGCAATATTGAAACAACAAGGGAGGCGCTGCTTAAAGCCGCAGAAAAGCTTATGACGGAGTGCAGCGACCCGTCCGAGGTGACCTCCCGTGCGATAACAAAGGAGGCAGGAGTAAATCTTGCCATGATAAACTATTGCTTCGGGACACGAGAAGCCTTGCTGTATGAGGTGTTCAACAGGCTGCAAAATGACGCACGGCGGCAGGATCCCGTTTTTGACAATATCCTTGAAAGCGGTATGCCGCCGAAGCAGAAGCTTATAATGCTCCATTTTGAAGCCATGAAAACAATGCTCAAATACGGCAAATATGTCAAGGCGATAACAAAATATGCTCTTTTGAACCGAAGCCTATCCGCAAGCCGTGGAAGTCTTGGATTTATACTGGAGCATTTCGGCGGACGTAAGACCGAAAGCGAGTGCCGCCTTATCGCATATGAGATATCGAGCCTGCACGAGCTTGCAATGCTGCGGCAGGAGGAGATAAAAGAGGTCTGCGGAGTTGATCTTACCGATGAAGCTGTACTGCTGCAATATGTTACCGACCACATAAATATGTTTCTGGGATAACTCATTAGGGAGAACAGGGGGATAATATGAACTATATACATAAGCTGTCAGAGCTGCCTTGCGGTCTTGATTTCGGAGGAAAGGCGGCAGCCCTTGATACAATGCTGAAAAAAGGCTTGCCTGTGCCGGGGGGATATGCCATTGCTTCGGAAGCCTTTGAAAACGGAAGGCTTCGTCCCGAAGCGGAAGAGGAGCTTGCAGAGCTGATAAAAAAGCTGCCCCGAAAAAAAGCTTTTGCCGTGCGTTCCTCTGCCGTGGGAGAGGACGGTGCGGAGGATTCCTTTGCAGGCGCATATGATACCGTGCTTGATATAGGTACGGATCAAATTCCCGAAGCCGTAAAAGCTGTTGCTGAGTCTGCGGAAAATGAGCGTTCGGAAATATATTCCCGAAGCCGAAACGTGCGTAAAGGCAATATCGGCGTTGTGATACAACAGTTTATTTCCCCCGAATTTGCAGGAGTGCTTTTCACCGCCGACCCCTTGACCGCAGGAACGGGATATATGTCGGGAAGCTATGTCTGCGGCGTGGGAGAGGCTCTTGTGTCGGGAGAAAAATGCGACGGAAGCTTTCGCATAAACGCTGTCAAATTTGAATATGACGGCCCTGCGGAGCTTGAAAAATATGCAAAGGCACTGTATAAAAATGCTTCAAAGGCGGTGCGCATTTTCGGCTGTCCACAGGATATTGAATGGGCGGCAAAGGACGGAAAAATGTATATCCTCCAGTCCCGTCCCATAACGACCTTATATCACAACGATAAGGACAGGTTTATCATAAACGATTCTCTCTGCGGCGATTATCTGCTGTCCAAAACCAACGTTGGGGAGATATTTCTGCGCCCCGTTTCGCCTGCGACCTACGGCATGATATGCGGCATAACCGATTTTCTGGGCATTCCGCTGATATCAAATGTCTGCGGACAGCTTTACTGCAATATAAGCGGAGTATGCTCGGTGCTTGCGTCCTTCGGAGTGACAAGGGAGAAGGCGTTTGCAATGGTTGCGGATATTGCGGGCGGAATACCCGACAGCAAGGATATTCCGCTGTTTCCCTACGATAAAAATGTTCTGCTGAAAAAGTTCGGAAATATCATTGCCCACCCTTCTCCCATAAAGAAAAAAGTCAGAATGCACGGCGATGTTCCGAGTATAATAAACCGCACGGGCATAGAAATTGTCGAGGAGATCCACGGCATAACATCTCAGAAGGAGCTGTATTCCTTCTGGGACAGCCGCTGCAAGCCCTTTATGACCTCCGCATTGAGCGCTATTGTAACGGGACTTTCGGTGAAGCCGCTGCTTTCGACTCATAAAAAGCTGGAAGCTGTGTGCGGAAGTGAGCTTGCGGACAGGATATTGTCCTGCCGTGCTTCGGATAATGCGCCCGAAAGCCTTGGAATGCTTCTTGCGGTCGAAGATGTTCTCAGCGGAAAAATGACAAAAGCCGAATATACCGAAAGATACGGTCACCGTCACGCAGACGAAATGGAGCTTTCCCTGCCCTATCCATATGAGGACCCCGATTTTCCCGATAATATTATCCGTGAATATAAGGAAACGGGAGCGGACGTTTTGCAGATGAAGGCTAAACATGATAAGCTGAGCAGAGAAGCGGAAGATGAGTTCCTGCGGAAGTATCCGAAAAAGGAAAAATGGCTCAAAAAGCTGCTTGAAAAATATTCGGCGGCGGTTTGCGGACGTGAGAGCATACGCAGCGGAGCGCTTCGGCTTTTCTGTGTTATCCGTGAATATCTGCTTAAAGCAGGAGAGCTTACGGGGCTTGGCGATGATATTTTCATGCTGTACATGGAGGAAGCAAGGGAACTGCTTTCGGGAAAAAGCGGAGCTGTCGATAAGATACCCGAAAGGAAAAGGGTTTACACTGAGCAGCTTGCAATGCCTTGCTTTCCGAGCATTATCAGAGGTAGATTTGTTCCCGATGAATACAGCGCAGACGGCAGCGGAGAAGAGGGCACAAAAGTTTTCTGCGGCACGGCAGGCTCGTGCGGCTTTGCGGAAGGTCATGTCCGCAGGCTTACCTGCGCAGACGATGCGGATACCATACAAAGCGGAGAGATACTTGTTGTCCCTGCGGCGAACATCGGCTGGGTGAGAGTTTTCCCGAAGATAGCGGCGCTTGTTACCGATGTGGGCGCACCTCTTTCCCATGCGGTGATAGTGGCACGTGAGCTTGGCATACCTGCCGTGGTGAACTGCGGCAATGCTTCTCTTCTGTTGAAAACAGGGGACAGGGTACGTGTGGACGGCACAAAGGGCAAGGTGTTTTTGTCTGACGGCAATTTAGAAAAAAGCTGAATTAATCGTTTCATCCGTTTCAGTCTGTCGAAATAGTAAGATAGCAAAATCAACTATAGTTCCTAATCGGAGCAAAAGTTTCGCTCAAGCCTTTTCCAAAGGCTTGCAGGGGTCAAGGGGGCGGAGCCACCTTGTCGCCGTCCGCAGACGGCGAAATCTCCTTTTTGCCTTCAAAAGCGGAGAAGGGGTGAGAAATGCGATAGCATTTCGAGGGGGGCGTACAAGACCGCCCCCCTTTCTTTCAAGAATGTATTATCTTTTTCTCAAAAACGTTCCTGTGGAACGTTTTTGACGCAATAACTCCTATGTATTAGTTTTTCGACAAGCAGAAACGAGGCAGCAAAGACTTTTAAATCTTTGCTGCCTCGTTTGTTATATTTCTTTTCTCATGACCACAAAACCGCCGCCGGGACGGGTATATGATTCGTAGTCTTTCATATCGGAAAATGTTTTTACCGATAAGGGCGCACCGTTTTCCCATATTTTATATTCCATAGGAGTGTATCCGCAGGCGATGTAAAAGTTTTCCGCATACCCTTCGGCTGAGCCGAGAGAAACTGCGTGAGCACCGTATTTTTTTGCTGCTCTTTCAAATTCGGCAAGGAGTATCCGACCGATGCCTTTCCGCCGGTGACCGCATCTTACCGCAATACCGCAAAGCTCGAAGGAATCGTCATCGGGAAACTGTACGCTGCGGTCACGTCCGAATGCCGCTCCCACAAGCTCCCCCTCCGATATACAGATCAAAAATGCTTCGGGGTAAAGCTTGTAATGCTCCCTCATTTTTTCGGGAGAGCTGTCGGGGAGATATTCTGCCGTAAAATTACGGAACGCTTCTTCATATTCGTGAGTAAGCTGCATTACTTTATGCATGGGTTTTATCCACCGTCCGATATTATTCAAATTCAACAGATTCAAGTACCTCAATAAAATCGGGATACAGCTCGTCAAACATTGCTGTGCCTGTATTATAGGTAAAGAGCGTCTGATAAGTACCGTGCCAGAAATACCACATTTCCATCTTGCTGCCTGTTGCCATCTCTATTTGTATGCATACGCCCTTCTGACCGTTAAGCTCAATATCTTTGCAGCCGAGGAACTTTACGGATTCATCTGCTGAAACGGCGGCTTCATACTGAGCTCCGATATTTTCGGATGTAAATTCGCCTGTTGCACCTACATTGTTATCATTGATTATAATGAAATTGCCTTCCGCATTCTTCGATTCAAGTATAAAATCCGTTAAGTCAGTGCTGTCGCTTTCTCCAAGCTGATCGTTCAGGTATGTGGAATCCACCCATTTTTCCGTATCGTAAGATACACGATAGCTTTTTCCACGCAGCTCTGCTGAATTTGGAAGGCTTTCCGTTTCGGAAGACTCAGCTTCGTCAGACGTATCTTCGGAAGATGTATTATCGGAAGATACGGAAGGAGCGTCTGCTCCGGATATTACGGCGGATTCCGTAGAGGAGTTTGTTTCTGCCTTATTTCCGCAGGCGGTAAGCATTGATGAAAAAATAATGAGCGCTCCGAGTACGGGGATAATTCTGCTTGCTTTTTTGAATAACATATGATTTTCTCCTTTTGTCTTGTTTATGAAAATGCTGTTGGGTCGTATGATAACGATTTTTCTGAACTGCATTAATTATACACTATTTATTCCTTCCTTGCAAGTCCCAAAACGGAATTGATTTTTATTTTACTTTGATTTCGCATATTCCCGATAGCGGATTTTACAAAAGAAAAATAAAATTAGAAATGCAGTCAGGAAATAAAAAATGCACCGTACATTATCTGCGGTACGGAAACGAAAGGAAAGATTTATGATGAATTTCAGAAAAACGGCAGCGGTCATCGCTGCAATAGCCGTTGCGGCAACAGCAACTGTAAGCACTGTTTATGCATCGGGAAGCAAAAATGCAGCTTCATCAAAAACAGCAGCATCGGCTTCACAGTATACCGGAAAGAAGCCCAAGTACATATTTATGTTCATCGGCGACGGAATGAGCTATCCTCAGATACAGGCTACTGCCGATTATTATTCCGCACTTAATGACACAAACAACAATGATATCCTTGACAGTACCAAGGTACTCAACTTTATGAATTTCCCCGTTGCAGGTTCGGCAACAACATATGACTCCACATCCTTCTGTCCCGATTCCGCTTCGACCGCAACATCGCTTTCCACAGGTCACAAGACATACAGCGGTACTATCAATATGGACGAAACCTTCACAACAAAGTATGAAACCATAACCGAAAAGCTTAAGGAGCAGTACGGCTACAAGGTTGGCGTTGTTACAACGGTAAACCTCAACCATGCAACTCCTGCAGCATATTATGCACATCAGGCAAGCAGAAAGAATTACTACGAGATAGGTCTTGAAATGGTAGAGAGCGATTTCGATTATTTTGCAGGCGGAGCGCTTCTCAAGCCTACAGGCGCAGATGATGATAAAAAGGATATCTACAAGGTTGCCGAAGAAGCAGGCTACAAGGTAGTAAAAACTCAGGCAGAGGCAGAAAAGCTTACCGCAAAGGACGGCAAATCTATCGTAATTGCCGAAACTCTTGCGGACAGCGATTCAATGTCCTACCACAAGGACCGCAAATCGGGCGAATGGACTCTTGCGGATTATGTTGACAAGGGCATTGAGGTTCTCGACAACGACAAGGGCTTCTTTATGATGGTCGAAGGCGGAAAGATAGACTGGGCATGCCACGCAAATGACGCAGGCTCAACGATCTCCGATACAGCGGCTCTCAGCTTTGCGGTTGCGGAGGCAGTAGAGTTTTACAATGAGCACCCCAATGAAACTCTTATCATTGTAACGGGCGACCATGAAACAGGCGGTCTGACTATCGGCTATGCAGGAACAAATTACGATACATACCTTACAAATCTGAAAAATCAGAAGATATCCTATGCTAAATTCGACAGCGATTATGTTTCAAAATATAAGGAAAACGGCACATCTTTTGAAACTGTTCTGAAGGACGTTCAAAGACTTTTCGGACTTGTTGCTCCCGAAAATGCAACCGACAAGACCGATTCCAAGCTTATCCTTACCGACTGGGAAATGGAGAAGCTCAAAGCCGCATATGACAAGACCATGAGCGGCGGCGAAGAGGAGCTTACCGATGAAGAATATGTTCTCTACGGTACATATGAGCCTCTTTCCGTGACCATCACACACATTCTCAACAACAAGTCCGGTATCAATTTCAGCTCGTATGCCCACACAGGACTTCCCGTTGCGGTATTCGCAAAGGGTGCGGGTCAGGAGCTTTTCGGCGGATACTATGATAACACCGATATTTACAACAAGCTTGCACTTCTTACAAATGTAAAGTAATTCGGTTAATCGTATAATCGTAGTATTTTCCTGTTGTTCTTCTTTAATTTCTTCAAATTCTTCTAATATAACTTTGAATTCTTCTAATTTAACTTCTCCTTGAAACATGCTCCCGTGCAGGATATGTACGGGAGCAAAAATTAGAACCTGTCCACATAGGATAGATGTGCGGATTTTCGAGCAAATTTTGTCGCAGACAAGGCAAAAATGCGCAGGCATACTTTTCGTATGGCAAGCATTTTTAACGCAGTTTGCGGCAAAATTTGCCGAAAAGACGTGCGTTTATGCCTATGTGGACAGGTTCTTATATAGAAAGGTCAAAATTATGTCGGATAAGATCAGATACAATGCGCCCGTAATTGCGGCAGTTATTATGATAATAATTCTGCTGATTATCCCCACAGGCTTCGAGGGAGCGGCAACATATACAGGCAGCGACCGCTGCGCCGCAAGAGTTATTTCCTGCGACAACAGCGCTATTATCGACACGGGACTTGTAAGGCAGGGTGAGCAGGTGTGCCGTGTGAAGCTGCTGGGCGGTCTGTTCAAAGGGCAGGAAACAGAGGCTGTAAATATGCTGAACGGCTCTCTTGAGCAGGACAAGATCTTTGCCGAGGGGGACAAGGCATATGTTCTTGTAAGCTATCGGGAAAGCGAGATACTGTCGGTGACAATGGTTGACCATTACCGCCTTAACAGCGAGCTTATTCTTGCGGCGGTCTTTGTGGTTTTTCTTGCTGCATTTGCAGGGCAGACGGGAGTAAGGGCTGTGCTGTCATTTATCGTGACGGTGCTTTCGATATGGAAGGTGCTTGTGCCGCTGTATCTCAAAGGCTATGACCCGATAATGACGGGGATAATTATCGTTTTGCTGCTTTCGGTGATGATAATTTCCCTTGTTTACGGCTTCGACAGGCGTACTGCGGCGGCTTCTGCAGGAGTAGGCGCAGGCATTGTCACCACTGCTGTTACGGGAATGATATTTACGGATATTTTTAAGATACACGGCGCAGTTATGGCTTTTTCGGAAAGCCTTCTGTATAACGGCTACAACGACCTGAACCTTACAAGAATATTTATGGCAAGCATTTTTATCGGTTCTTCGGGAGCGGTAATGGACCTTGCGGTGGATATAACATCTGCAGTGCATGAGGTGATACAGAAAAAGCCAGATATCAGCCGCAGGGAGGCAATAAGATCGGGACTTAACGTTGGAAGAGCGGCAATGGGCACGATAACCACAACTCTGCTGCTTGCATATTCGGGGAGCTGCTGTGCGCTGCTGATGGTGTTTATGGCACAGGGCACTCCTCTCGGAAATATCCTGAATTACAAATATGTTGCCGCCGAGATAGTTCATACCGTGGTGGGAAGCTTCGGACTTGTAAGCGTTGCTCCGCTTACGGCATTGGCATGCGGAATGCTGCTGACGGGAAAGAACAGCAAGTGAGAACCTGTCGGCATATTGGACAGGTTTCATCTTGTCGAATAAGTAATATAGTTAAATAAACTATAGTTTTCAATCGGAGCAAAAGTTTCGGTCAAGCCTTTTCCAAAGGCTTGCGGGGGTCAAGGGGGCGGAGCCACCTTGTCGCCGTCCGCAGACGGCGAAATCTCTCTTTGCCTTCTAAAGCGGAGTAGGGGTGAGAAATGCGACAGCATTTCGAGGGGGCGTACAAGACCGCCCCCTTCTTTCAAGAATGTATTACCTTTTCCTCAAAAACGTTCCTGTGGAACGTTTTTGACGCAGTAACTCATATGTTTATTACACTTCTTTCGACAAACCGTAACCTATCAGCATATTGGACAGGTTCATATTTTACACAGATTTCGCAAACAGACGATAGCCGATTTTACATTGCAGATTTATAATATATTAAGGAACCACTGATTAATTCTTCCCAACAAGCGAAAAATAAGGTATAATAGAAACAAAGGAAAGCCAACGCCAAACTGGAGGAAAAAACATGAGCCAGACAACATTCAGCGATATAGAATACGGAAACAGAAAGCGTA
>JBJERW010000008.1:0-18592 GCA_051882475.1 Huintestinicola sp.
TCTCTTTTTGCCATATGAATATACTGCCCGTTCCTTTCAGATCATTATAGTATTATACTAAAAACCAATTAAACTGTAGACAAAAAATCTTCGCATAATCCATATACGCAAAATTATGCTCGATTTTTTGTACAGTTTTTAAATGGTTTTTAGTATTAATAAAAAATAACAGACATACGGCAAAGCATATTCATGCTCTGCCGCTGTCGTAGTTCAGAAAAATTATATTATGTATTGTGTCAAAGTATCAAAGTATCAAAGCATTGCCTTGAGGCGCTCTGCGATCTCAACAAGGAAGGTTTCCGTGTCAACGGTCCTCTTGTTTTCGATAGAGGAAAGTGCTGCAAGGTCGCCTGTCATAACGCCGTCCTCAATAGTCTTTATGGTAGCCGCTTCAAGCTTGTCGGCAAAGTTTATAAGCTCGGGAAGCTCGTCAAGCTCGCCTCTCTTGCGGAAAGCGCCCGTCCATGCAAACAGCGTTGCAACGGAGTTTGTGGAGGTCTTTTCGCCCTTGAGGTACTTGTAATAGTGACGCTGAACCGTTCCGTGAGCAGCCTCGTACTCGTATACTCCGTCGGGGGAAACAAGTACGGAGGTCATCATTGCAAGGCTTCCGTATGCTGTAGCCACCATGTCGGACATAACATCGCCGTCATAGTTCTTGCAAGCCCAGATATATCCGCCGTTTGAACGTACAACTCTTGCAACAGCGTCGTCAATGAGGGTGTAGAAATATTCGATTCCCGCAGCCTCAAACTTTTCCTTGTACTCGTTTTCGTAGATCTCCGCAAAGATATCCTTGAAGCGGTGGTCGTACTTCTTGGAAATGGTGTCCTTTGTGGCAAACCAGACGTCCTGCTTTGTGTCGAGAGCGAAGTTGAAGCAGCTCCTTGCAAAGCTTTCGATGGACTTATCCTTGTTGTGGAGTCCCTGGATTATGCCCGAGCTGGCCTTGAAATCATAGATAAGGGAGCGTGTTTCGTTTCCGTCCTTATCGGTGCAGACAAGCTCGCACTTTGAATCCTTGGGGACCTGCATTTCGGTGTTCTTGTAAACATCGCCGTAAGCGTGACGTGCGATAGTGATAGGCTTTGTCCATGTGGGTATATAGGGTGTGATGCCCTTAACGATGATAGGGGTACGGAAAACCGTTCCGTCAAGGATAGCACGGATAGTTCCGTTAGGGGACTTCCACATTTCCTTAAGATTGTATTCCGTCATTCTTGCAGCGTTAGGCGTGATAGTGGCGCATTTTACAGCTACTCCGTACTTTTTGGTAGCTTCAGCTGATTCAACAGTGACCTTGTCGTCGGTTTCGTTTCTGTGTTCCAGTCCGAGGTCGTAGTACTCGCTCTTGAGGTCGACAAAGGGGTTGATAAGAATGTCCTTGATCATCTTCCAGATCACTCTGGTCATTTCATCTCCGTCCATCTCAACGAGAGGGGTTTTCATCTGAATTTTTGCCATTTTGCATGCCTCCAATAAATTTATTTCATACCGTACAGATGTACGGTACAACAAGCTCACCGCTTTTTTGAAGCCGATATGATATATCCTATGCAGACCCCCACCGCAGTGCATACTGTTATCCAGCGTGCAAACATACCGTCCGTTAAGCCGCCTATGACGACGCCCGTCAGTATTCCGCCCGCTGCGCCGCATATGAGCGGCTCGGTTTTTATCCGCAGATCTCTCCTGCGTTTTTCCGCCTTTTCCTTGAGCCTCAGCAGCCTGCCTCCGCCGTCACCCGTTTCCTTGTCATAAGCCACGGCTTTCAGCATATCGCAGGGAAAATCGGGACAGAAGCTGCAGTCCTCAATGTCCTTCAGCTTGCAGCAGATGCATATCTCGCAGTCGGTATCATCTCTGAGCCTGCACCCCGAGCATTCCGTTTCGTCGGCAAGCTCGCATGAGGAACAGTCTGCTCCGCAGCAGGCAAAGGAGCACCTTTCGGCAGCGCCGCTTTTCTGCTCCCTGCCGCCCGTGCTCTCTTCCGACGGATAAAACTGCTCCGCCAGAAGCTCTGCGTCGGTTTTTCTGCTGTCGGGGATATTATCCATATGCCCTTTTACTTGCTGAGGGATTCTCTTGTGTAGTCAAGCAGACCGCCTGCAAGGACGATGTCCTTTGTACGTCCGCTCAGCTCGCAGAGAACGGGGATCTCCTTGCCGTTTGTCTTGTTTACAACGGTAAGCTCGGAAACACCGCTTTCTACAGCTTTTCTTACATCGGCGATAACAAGCTCGTCGCCCTGAGAAATGTTATCGTAATCCGCCTCGTTAACGAAAGTAAGAGGAAGGATTCCTGCATTGATAAGGTTAGCTCTGTGGATACGTGCAAAGCTCTTAACAAGAACAGCCTTTACGCCGAGGTACAGAGGTGCAAGAGCTGCGTGCTCTCTCGAAGAGCCCTGTCCGTAGTTTGCACCGCCAACGATAATGCTCTTGCCCATGGATTTTGCTCTCTCGGGGAACTGCTCGTCGCATACGGTGAAGCAGTAGTTGGAGATAGCAGGGATATTTGAACGGAGAGGAAGTATCTTTGCGCCTGCGGGCATGATATGGTCGGTTGTGATGTTGTCCCCGACCTTGAGGGAGCAGCCGCAGTCGATAGTGTCCATCAGAGGAGCTGTCTGTGGGAAGGGCTTGATGTTCGGACCTCTGAGTATCTCTACCTTGTCCATCTCGCTCTCCGCAGCGGGAGGAACGATCATATTGTCGTTGATAACAAACTCGGAAGGCATCTCAAACTCAGGCATATCGCCGAGAGCTCTGGGGTCAGTGAAAACGCCCGTCAGAGCGGATACGGCAGCGGTTTCGGGAGATACAAGGTAGATCTGTCCGTCCTTTGTGCCGCTTCTTCCCTCGAAGTTACGGTTGAATGTACGCAGGGAGATACCCTTTGAGTTAGGTGACTGACCCATACCGATACAAGGTCCGCAGGCAGATTCAAGGATTCTTGCACCTGCATCTATCATAATTGCAAGAGCGCCGTTCTGAGCAAGCATATTGAGCACCTGCTTTGAACCGGGAGCAATAGCAAGGGAAACATCGGGATTTACCGTCTTGCCCTTGAGGATATGAGCGACCTTCATCATGTCCATGAGAGAGCTGTTTGTGCAGGAGCCGATACATACCTGATCTATCTTCCGGCCCGCAAGCTCCTCGATAGGCTTGATATTGTCGGGAGAATGAGGACAAGCTGCAAGAGGAACAAGCTCGGAAAGATTTATCTCAACGACCTCGTCGTAAACTGCGTCGGGGTCTGCGGAAAGCTCTGTCCAAACCTCTTCTCTCTTCTGAGCCTTGAGGAACTGTCTTGTTACCTCGTCGGAGGGGAAGATGGAAGTTGTTGCGCCAAGCTCTGCGCCCATGTTTGTGATAGTTGCTCTTTCGGGAACGGAAAGGGTCTTTACGCCCTCGCCGCAGTATTCAATGACCTTGCCCACGCCGCCCTTTACGGAAAGGCGCTTGAGGACTTCAAGGATAACGTCCTTAGCGGCTACCCAGGGAGAAAGCTTTCCTGTAAGCTCGACCTTAACTATCTTCGGATATGTAATATAATACGCTCCGCCGCCCATTGCAACAGCAACGTCAAGTCCGCCTGCGCCGATAGCTATCATACCGATACCGCCGCCTGTGGGAGTGTGGCTGTCCGAACCGATAAGGGTCTTGCCGGGGATACCGAAGCGCTCAAGATGCACCTGGTGGCAGATACCGTTGCCGGGACGGCTGAAATAGATGCCGTGCTTTTTTGCAACAGAGCCTATGAAGCGGTGGTCGTCGGCGTTCTCAAAGCCTGACTGAAGTGTGTTATGGTCAATATAAGCAACCGAGCGCTCCGTTTTAACTCTCGGAACTCCCATTGCCTCAAATTCAAGGTAAGCCATTGTGCCCGTAGCGTCCTGAGTAAGAGTCTGATCGATCCTGATGCCGATCTCTTGTCCCTTTACGAATTCTCCGTCAACAACATGAGCTTTAAGGATTTTTTCAGTAAGAGTAAGTCCCATAATTAAAGTTCATTCCTTTCAGAAAGAGTGTATTTTCCGCCGCCGTCGCCGAAAAATGCGGAAAATGCTTTTATAAAGTAATTATATCTTGTTTTTCATGATATGTCAACGTTAATTTTTACAGTAACTTTTCCGACGAAAAATTATTTTAGTATATTTTTTGCAGGAATATGCATATCAAAAATTCATTTCGTCACAATGCACAAAAAAAGTTTAAAAACAAGTTTATGTTTTTCTTCCGAAAGCTATTGACAACAGGGGATCTCCGTGGTATAATATAAAGCGTCACTAAGGACACAGAAGCTTATGCGGGTGTAGTTCAATGGTAGAATTCCAGCCTTCCAAGCTGGTCGCGTGGGTTCGATTCCCATCACCCGCTCCATTTATGCATCTTTAACTCAGCTGGATAGAGTAACTGCCTTCTAAGCAGTAAGCCACTGGTTCGAATCCAGTAAGACGCGCCAATTTTTTCCGAAGCCGTACAGCAGCTCTGCTGTACAGTTTCATTTTCCGAAAGTTCCCTGGCTTCTGCATAAGGGAACGTATTTTATGTAACATCCTCAGATGTTACATTTTATATGGTGGGTGTAGCTTAGCTGGTTAAAGCGTCGGATTGTGGTCCCGAAGATCGTGGGTTCGAATCCCATCTTCCACCCCACCGAATATGCCGTTTTCTTTCGGGAAAGCGGCATATTTTTTTGACTGTTATCAAAAATACTGCGATTTATAGCGAAATTGCACAATTAATTTTGCCCCGATTAGTGTTGACAGAAAGGGCAAAAAGGTGTATTATTATATAGAATATAAACCTTTCGCATATTTACGCTATTTTTATCGGAAAGGAGCGGTTTGACCGAAGACGGCCGGAAGCCTTTTATCGGTCGGACAGGCGTTGCAATAAATGTATTTTGGCAGTGTAAAATTTTTCAAGCATCTGATACTGACCGTTGTATTCGGCTGGATAGGCGTTGCTACCGTTCTTGCCGTGTTCTTCGGGGTCAAATGCTATATGCTCGAAAAGGACGGCAGCAAGGACTCGGAAGCTGCTTCTATCCCCGAGAACGCTTCCGTAAGCGAGGTCATGGAGCTGCTTGCGGAGAAAGGCTACACCGAGGACAGGATAATGGAATACCTGTCGGACAAGTATCTTTCGGACGGCAATGCCGCAAGCACATCGGATACGTCTGCGAATACGTCTGCGGAAATTGCCGATGAAACCGAGCCTGCGCAGACGGAGATACCGAAGGACCTTGCCGAAACGGCAGCCGAAACGTCTGCCGAAGCCGAAACAAGCTCTCCCGAAGAGCTTGAGGAGCTTGGAGAGCTTCTCGGTTCCATGGAAGAGGAGGACGTGACGGACGGTTCCGACGAGAACTACTATTCCGACTCTGCATCGGAAATATCCGAGCTTTATCCCGAAATTACCTGCCCCGATAAGGGCGTGTCCAAAACGGCGGACAAGAAAACCGTTTTCCTTGCATTTGAGGACGGTCCCTCCGCCAATACATACGACATTCTTTACATTCTCAACAGACAGGGCATAAAGGCGACCTTTTTCGTTTCATCGGGCAATACATCAGCCGAGCTTATCCGCTCAGCTGCCGAGGCAGGGCACTCCGTGGGCATAAAGGCTGTTCCCGATAACGGCACTGACGGGTCTGCCGAGGATTATCTCAAAGCATTTCGCAGCGCTTACAACACCATATGCGACGCAGCGGACATCACCCCCTCGGTGTTCACTCTCCCCGAGGACATCTCACCGTCGGTCAGAAGCGATGTTATTTCCGAGCTGACAAGGCGTGGGTTTGAATATTTCGCACCAAACGCAGACTCATGCGACCGTGAAGCAAACGCTTCGTGGCAGTCCATATACGACTCATCGGTAAACGCCATTGCGGAAAATACGGCAGACGGTCAGGCGACCGTACTTCGCCTTCACAACGGCTCAGCCGATTACACCACCGTTATCACAACTGAGGATATTATAATCTTCCTCAAAGGCGAAGGCTATACCTTTGACAGACTTGAAAAAGGGTATGAAATAGAATAAACCGTGGCATATCCGCTCACGGAAGTGTATTGAACAAAAGAACAATCATCAGAAAGGATGATCAGAAATGAGTTTAAAGGACAACTTCAATCAGGCTGTTAAAGAGATCCTGAAAAAAGACGGTCTTGTGGGCAGCGACCTGTCCAAAGGCTCGAAGCAGAAGTCCGATATAGATAAAATGCTCGGCTCGGCAGAGGCTGCAATGCCCGAAAGAGGCACTGTAAAGGGCGGTTCTCTCATTCCCGACCCCGAAGTAAGCTACGGCACGGAGCAGTCCTACGGAACAAATTATTCGGGACTGCAGAGCAGTGAGCCTGCTTCGCCCTCTGCGGAGGACTTCCAGCGTGCGGTCCAGAATCAGCAGAGCATTGACCCGTTTGCAGAGGGTTCTTCTCCCGAATATACACCACCCCCTGCACCTGCCCCCGCACCTGCGCCCGCTCCCGAATACGAGATGCCAAGGCAGGAATATGCAAGCCGTGAGGCTTCCTATCCGCCGCCTTCTCCTGCTCCCTATACGGGACGCAGCTACGGTTCGTCAAGAGGTTCATCTCCCTTCGGCGGAGTAAATACATCTCCCCTCAGAGGCGGACGCCCCCCCGAAACGCCATATTACGAAACCGAGGAAACTACCATAATTTCCCGAAACACCCGAATCAACGGAGATATCAACTCCTTTGCAAACGTAAATATCGACGGAAGCGTTCAGGGCGATATAAAGCTCACCAAGGACATATCCGTTACGGGCAAGGTCGTGGGCAATATCGAGTGCAACAACGCCACTCTCACAGGCTCCTCCATGCAGGGCAGCGTGTCCTCAAAGGGACAGGTCCAGATGGACCGTGACAGCGTTCTGCTGGGAGATATCTCCACTCAGTACCTTGACCTTAACGGAAGGATAAAGGGCAACGTTGACGTGGGCGGAAAGGCTGAATTCAAAACCGATGCCGTTATCATGGGCAACATCACCGCCTCGACTATTTCCGTTATCGACGGCGCAGTTATAAAGGGCTACGTAAACACCACCTTTATGCAGGAAAGCTCTGCAAACATATTCCCCGAAGCTATCACTGTAGGAGAATAATATCAGCTGAAAATTTTTCCCGACGAGCTTTCGTCGGGTTAAAATAATGCGGTTAAACGTTTCAGCGATTTTTATATAGCTTATACAACTTTTAAGAAAACGGAGGAAAAATAATGCCTAATCTTACCGATATCCCAACCTTTGACGATTTTGAGCTTCCCCCTCTCCCGGCAAAACCGATCAAGAAATCCGAAGGCAATCCTTTTGCCGTTGACGAGGCACCTGCTATCGACAAGGACATTGATTCCGCACTGCCTCCGCTTCCCGAAAAAACTGTGGATAATTCCGTTACGTCCGTAGAGGAGCCTGTCAACAACATTGACGACGAGCTTCCTCCTCTTCCCTCTAAGACCATTGACGATTCGGTTTCCGCCATCAATACCGTTTCGACGGATTCTCTTCCCGAAACTGCGGTCAAATCAGACCCCGATGCGCTGGATACTATAAATTCTCCCGTACTTAACGACGAGGATTACGAGCTTCCGCCCGTACCTGCCGCTCCTAAGAAGGAAAGCACTGAAGATGAAGATATATTCATTATCGAAGAAAACGAAAAACCCGATGAAACCGAAAAGATAAAGGAAGCCGAGGAGCAGTTCATTTTCGACGATGATTATGACATGGATCTTGACAGCCTGAGCAAGGACAGCATTGTCCTTGAAGACATGGCTACCCTTTCCGACCTTACGACTCCTGCCGAGCACTCCGCAAAGAACATGAAGGAGAAGATAAAGCTGGACGATCTTGCAATGGAAGTCGGAAATTCCGCCGTTCTTGACGATCTCAGCGACGATTATCAGGCACCTCAGCAAAAAGCGGTCGATCTCCTTGAAAAGGAAACGCTTAAGGACGACGAAAAAAGAGTTCTCAAGCAGCGCCTTGAAGAGGATCTGCAAAAGCTCCCCGAAAACTTCAATCAGAAGGCAAGCATACATATGTACAACCGTCTGATGGAAGAGAAAAAGATGAAAATTGCCAAGAAAGGCTTCGGCGTATCTCTCGGCGTAATAGCTTTGGGATTTGTTTCTGCGGCAATATCATTTCTTTTCCTTGAATGGGGCGGTCATAATTGGTTCGACCTCTGTGCTATCGCCATGGTTATCGCTTCCCTGATATTGTTCATAAAATCCCACCATGCAAAGATACTGTCCCAGCTGGTATATTTCTTGGGAATAGTTGCATATCTCGTTCCGGGCCTGGTAATGTATATACTTGACCCCAACACCTCCGCCGATTCGGATTATGGCACCAAGCTTACAATGTTCTGCGTTGCGGCGGTGGTAAATATCCTATGCATAGTCATACTTACAAAAAGCGAATCTCTTAACACCTACTATACCGCAAAGTTTAACAAAAAATCAAGCGGTTCAAGAAGATAAATTTTTACTGATATACAACAACGCCGCCTGCAGTTTGTGCGCAAGCGGCGTTGTTGTATATATTAATTATATGAATTTGGCCTGCCCGACTGGAATTGAACCAGCAGCCTTCAGAGTCGGAGTCTGACGCTCTATCCGATTGAGCTACGGGCAGATATATAACAATATTATACCGATCTCCGTTGTCGAAATCTGTCAGCGGAGGTCGGTATTTAATTTTCAGTGCGATGCGTTAAGCTTGCTTCCCTTGCGGATATCCATTGCGGTTGCGCCGAAATAGTTCACAACACGCTTGCCCTGTGCCGACTTTGTCAGCTGACTGTAGACCTCGTCACGCATATCCTTAAGACGCTCAACGGCAATTTTGTCATTCTTCTTGATAACAGAATACAGTCGGCTTGTTTCGGATATCTTCTCCTGAAGCTCCTTAAGAGAGCCTGTCAGACCCGATATTTCCTCAAAGCACAGAATACGGTTCAGCGTATCCTGACGCTCCATGGACTGCTCGCTCACAAGCTGCTTCATCTCAAGAGATATGCCGTCAACAGCGGTAATGATCTCCTGACGCTTTTCGATAAGCTCGCCAACGCCGTCAATATCCTCGTAAATTATCCTTGATGTGATCTCGTTATATCTTTTCAGATGTTCGATCTTCTCGTCCACCAGATCAAGCAGCCTCGGGTCCATTATATTTTCACCCTCTTTTTACAAATTCTCAGAGCCGTTCAAACTCTATTTTACAGTCTTGCTTATCTCAAAAAAGGCGTCACGAAGCTCCTGAAACATGGGTATGAGCGGTTTCAGTATTTCCGGGTCCTTCTTGATATTCGCCTGCACCAGATTTTCTCTGAAATACTGATACAGCGATGCCAGATTATCGGATATCTCGTACTTTACCTTGAGATTTGCGTCAAGAGTATCCACGATCTCGCTGACTCTTGTTATTGAATTATGCGCCTTGGGGATATCCTTTTCCTCTATAAAGATAATTGCCTTGTTCAGCTCGGTAATGGCCTTGTCGTACAACGCTATGAGCAGCTGCGCAGGCGTCATTGTGGTCACTGACTGCTGCATGTATTTCTGATATGGATTCATCATGTGAGATCCCGACATCCTTTCCTACAGAAACGTTTCATTCCTCCGCCTGCATATTATCAGCTTGTGGAAGTACCAAACAGCGAAGTTGACTGATTGTTCATGTTGGCAATATATGTTTCAAGAGTCGAATACTGCGACCAGAGTCTTTCCTGCTGCTTTTCATAACGTGTATTAAGGGTATCAATAATATTCTGCAGAGCTTCAAGCTGACTGTAGATGGTATTATTCTTTGCGGAAGTGGTGTTTTCAATACCCGCAACGGTTGTAAGATAACCGTAGCGGTCGTTCTTGGTGGAGATGGCGCTCTCGACTGCATTGTTAAGTACAGTGCCAAGACCGTTTGTTGTGTTGGTGAAGAAATCTGCTATCTCTTCGCCGTATCTTTCGATAGCCGAGTCAAGAACGCTTTCGTCAGCAATTTCAAGCTTGCCGTATTCACGGTAATCGGAAGATGTATCAATTCCCAGAGCCTGAAGGGTCATTCCGCCGACGGAAACAGAGCTCATTACGGATCTGATGTTTGAAGCGACCTTGGAAAGAGTGCTGTCATGGTAAAGCAGACCTGTTTTAGCCTTCTCGTTCCATGACTCGATCTCTTCCTTCTCCATTTCCTCCTCCTGCTCTTCGGTAAGAGGATCGTAATATGAACCATCGGACTTCGGACGGGAGGTGTTAAGCTCGCCGTATATCGTATCAATAAGCTCATTGTAAGCCGTCACAAAATTTGTGATGGTTTCCTTTATCTTGCTCGTGTCCTTTTCGACAGTAACGGTAATAGCCTCGGCATCGCCGTTTGCGATATCATCAGCGGTAAATTCGTCCATATCCTCGATATTGAAGGTGGTTCCGTCAACCGTAAAGCTGTTGGAAGCGCTTTCGATGGTAACGCCGTTGATGGTCATCTGAGCGTTGGAGCCACGGTAGGTCTTTGTGCCCACGTTGTCAATGCCTGCAAGGGTCGTTGTGCCGAAAACATCCTTGAATGCGGAAGCTGTGTCGGAATCCGCAGCGGAGATGCTGTCGGTGCCCTTTACTCCGAGAGTGCCGCTCTGAGAATCGTAAACAAAGTATCCTGACGAAACCATATCGGCAATGGTGACCTTTCCGTCTGTTCCCGTGCCGTTTATGGTAACGGCTGCCCCTCCGTTTACGGAGAAGCTGAGTGAGGTCGTATCGGTGATCTCACGGGACTCGTCATATGGAACAGATGTATAGTTTGAAGTTTCACCGTTCACGGTATAGCCCGTATCGTCAATATTGATATTTCCTGCCGCTGCCATGGATATCTCCTTATCGGCTGCAGGGGTAAAGGTGATCTTAGCTTCCTTTGTATCGTCGTAAACCGTTACGGAGAATGTGCCGTTTTCGCTGCCGACAGCGTTATTCAGAGCCTTTTCGATATCGCTTGCGTTATATGACTTATATGAAGCCTCGATCCCGAGAGTTTTAAGCTCGTCAGCCTCGGTAACGTCCTCAAGAGTAGTGCCGCCTACGTTTACCGTACCCTCGGCGTCAACGGTCATAACAGTATCATACTTGCCGTCTGTGCCGCTCTCCTTAACGTAATAGGTGGTCTTGTCCTGCTTGTAGCTGTATATCTTGTCGCCGTCAGCGTTTTCGTACAGCTTGCAGGAAACCTCTTCGCCGTTTACCGTTATTTTATCGGTGTTCTGAGTTTTTGTCAGTCCCGAGATGCTGAGCGTCTTGCCGTTGACTGAGATGCCGTCACCGCTTTCAAGACCGTTTGCGCTCATTGTAAGGCTGAATTCAACGGAAGGGTCGACCGTTTTATCTGTAAACTGCTTTGACAGAGTAGGAACTGTTCCAAGCTCGGAGGAACCGAGATTGAACAGGGAATTGAGCAGGTTGCCCTCGGTCTGTGATATCTCCAGCTCCTGACCAGCACCTGTCTTTGACGACTCAAGAGTAAATGTCTGCGAAAGGCTTGAAAATGACATCTTCACGCCTGCTTTGCTGTTGTTTACCGTGTTCATCATTTCTTTGACGGTAGTATTTGAGTTAAATTCAAAATCCACGCCGTTGATGCTGAACTTATATTCAGAGCCGCTGAGAGCCGTTGCAAAATCAACATTTCCAAGTGTGTAAGATGTTGAAAGGCGATTTGAAGCGTCGTTTTTCAGTCCAACGGATTCATCGTAGCCGACAGTGAAGGAGTGAGAAACGATATCCCCTGAAACTGTGTCCAGCTTGAGGGTCGATGTTCCGTCCTCAAAAGCGAATTTTGCCGAAGTAATGCCATCAAATGCGGAATTAACAGCGTCAAGGAAGTTTGTCTTTGCATCGTCCGCAGAGCTGCCGCCCTTAAAGGTAACGGACTTTGTTGTTCCGTCGAGAGTAATGTTTACCGTATTATTTCCCGATGAAGCCTTTGAAAAGTCAAGCTTTACCGTTCCCGCAGTTGCCTTTGTGCCCTCAAGCTTTGCGGAGGTCGCTGTTTTTACGGAGGTTATGGAATACTTACCGGGTGTTGCGCTTGCGCTTGCCGTAACGGAAAGCAGATCGTTTGAAGAGGTCGCCTTGTTGGCTTTCATGACCTTGTTTGCACGAATAGATGTAGGTGACAGGATATCCAGATACTTTGACTGAAAATCCGCAAGAGCCGTGCTTATTTTTCTGTAAGCCTCCTGCTTCCATGTCAGAGTCTGAACCTTCTGCTTCTTGGCATTTATGGAGCTTTTGATATTTGACGTTGCCGCCTTGATAAGAGCCTCGGTGTCAAGTCCCGAAGCAAGACCCGCCATTCTGGTTATATCTGATGAAGATGATGTTGAAGACATATTCTGCGCCGTCCTTTCAGATCATTTATCGTTTGTATCGGGTGCCTGAACGCTGTTGAGCGTCTGAGGAGCACCTGTGAAAAAGCTGTTCATAAAGTCAACCGAAACCTTGTTTACGGCTGCCTGCATATTGAATTTCTCCGATTCGTAAAGCTCGGAGCGGATTATCCTTACGCTTTTCGGGGCATCAACGCCTAAACGCACCTTATCACGCCCCGCTTCGATAACGGATATCTTTATGTCGTTTCCTATAATAAGGCCTTCGCCCTGTTTTCGTGTTATAACAAACATATCGTCAGTCCCCCTTTGCAAAAACGGGGAATTTTATGGGATAATTGTCCGCAACAATGACCTGAGCCGCCTTTTTGTTCTTCGTGTTGAGGACAATGGGGCTTTTCAGATTTACGGTAGCGTCCATATGATTTTCGGGAACGACCGCAATCACAAAGAACTGAGCGTCATCGTCGCTTTCAAGGTCAAGACATTCAACGTCCTCGTCCGCAACGGTCACTCTGTAATTGGGACAGAATTCAAGGGGATTGAAAAGAATAAAGCAAAGATTGGGATTTTCCGTGCTTTGCAGCCATACGGGATATTTTCCGTTTCCGAGAGCAGCAATAAGGATATAATTTTTATACTCCTCAAAAGCGAAAATGCCGTTGGGAAACTCGATGATATCCTTGGCAGAAACTTCTATTTCATCAAAGTCCCTTGTTCTGATTTTTATCTTGTCAGTCTGAAGCTCCTGCATGACATGACCGTCCTTTCGGATTTATTCGTGGTAATTGGGGTTTGCGCTCTTTGGGAAATAGATCGGCTCTCCCGTATATTCTATCTCTACCTTAGGAAGCTGATTTACAATGAACTCAACATTTCCCGGTATAAATTCAAATTCGGGTGACATTCTTGTATCCCAGTCCATATTCAGCTTATCGGCGGTGTAGTTTATATTCAGCGTTCCGCCTGTCCAGCTGATGTCGGGGGATTCCTTCGGCAGAAATTCCATGACCGTTTCAATTGTCCTTGCCGCCTTTGAAGCTGCAATGCTGCTCGGAGTAGCCTCAAGGTCGCACATGGCGTCGCCCTCGTTTGCAATGGTAGCCACAGCCTGATAAGCTATCCTTATGCCCTTGTCAGCCTCGTCCTTTGCGAAGGTATCAATGTTCTTGTGACCGTAGCCAAGGCTTTCCCTCATGTTGGTGCTGTCTATATTGACCTTTATGGGATCGGCCTTTATCTGCATACCGCCTTCGGTCTTTGAGATCTGCACCGTAGGGGCGGGATTTGAGGCTTTAAGCTCCGCTCTTGTCACATTTATCTCAACATTTATCGGGATTGACGATATTTTTAATACCTGATCCATTCATAACACCTCTTTGCCGAAAAAATATTGTATATATGCTTAATATATTCGGGATACAAGTTTGCTTTTATCAGATGAAGTCAAACAGGCTCTTGGGAAGGGAGCTTGAACCCATTGAAAGGGTCGCATTGTAAGCAGCCTCCGCAGATTTCCAGTTTGTTATCTCCTCCGTAAGGTCGCAGCCCTCCAGATCGTTCTGCTTTTCGCTGAGGCTCAGACGGAAGGTTTCGTTTTTGTCGATATAGAAGTCCATATTGTTCTGCTTGATGCCCAGATCGGTAATGGAAGAAAGAACAATATTTCTTGCGGCGGTCACCTTGTCGATATACTTGTTGACCTCGGAAAGGTCGCCGCTTCTGAGTGCGTTTGCCGCATCGTAGCAAAGCTGAATGATATTGCGTGCGTCACCCTCCTTATCGGTGCCGCAGCCTGTCATTTTTGCGCCGTTGAGGGATATGTCGAGAGCGGTGGAATCGAGCTTCGAGTAGTTGATACCAAGTCCGATATCAACATATATGGGTCCTGCTCCGGGGAAATCCTCTGCTGTGCCCTTTGCGCCCGCTTCGACGGTAGTATTTATGGTCTTTGTCTGAGCGTAGTTGCCGTCCTTGTCGTAGTAGACCAGCGTGCCGCCCTGAACTGCGTTAAGCAGATCATCGCCCGAAAGATTTACGGGAACGTCGTTGTAGCATACAACTCTGCTGTCCATGCCCGCAAGTCCGTCAGCCTCGCCGTTTACGGTGAACTTTACGGCAGTATTCTTATCGGGACCGTCATAATAAACAGAGCCTGTGAAGTTGGAAGCAGTTACGTCGATAACGTTTCCTTCCTCATCGTAGAACTGCTGTGAATTGGGGTATATCTTATCATATGTCTGACCCGTAACGGCGTCCTTTACGCTTCCGCTGCCGTCCGCAACAACGTTGTACTTGTTTCCTTCGGAATCGTAAAGCTCATCGCCTGCACTTGCAGCGGTAAGATCAACAACGTTTCCGTCCTTGTCGTAAAAGCTTTCGTCGTTCATTATCATAAAGGAAACAGCGTCCCCTGCGGCGGTTTTTGCCGTGTCGGGGAGATTTCCGAAGGAAGCGATCTCGTTTCCGCTTGAGTCAAGCACCTTTACATAGGAAAAAACGGTGAAGGGGGTCTTGTCATTGCTTGTTGAGCCGAACATCTGTCTTTCGCCGAAGTCTGCGTTCATATCCTGAAGCATATGGTCAGCCTTCTGCTCGATCTCCTGGGCAAGGATATTCAGCTGATCCTGATCCTTTGTGGACTGAGCCGAAATAAGTCTTTCGTTTACCGTAAGATAAGCTTCGTTGGCGATATCGTAAAGCATATCCTCCGCAGCCTTGTAAAGCTCCTTGGCGTTGTTTACGTTCTCGTCATATATATCAAGATTTGCAAGGGATTTTCTGATATGCGCCGCCTTTGCAGCGGATACGCTGTCCTCGGAAGCACGGTTGTATTTACGCTGGGACTGTATCCTGTCGATAATTTTCAGCTGATTTTCCAGCGCCGTATTTGTATTTTTAAGATAGTGATTTGTAAATGCACCTGTGGTTACTCTCATAACAAGTCATCTCCTCAGCCTATTGATCAAAGTCCGCATACGCCCGTGCCGTTGATAAGCTTGTCAAGGCACTGATCGAGGGACGTTATCATTCTTGCGATAGCGTTGTACCATTTCTGATAGTTCATCATATTGACGCCCTCTTCGTCCATGCTGACACCCATTACTTCTTCACGGGCGCCGGAAACGCTTTCGTACATGGTGTTTGTGGAGTCGTAGTTGCCAAGCTCATATTCAAGCTGAGAACCTACCGTGTTGCCGTAATATGCAACGAACTCCTCATAGGTGTACTCTTCAGGCTCGCTGCTGAAGCTGTGCTTGTTTTCAAACTGAGCAAGTATCTTGTTGAGCCATGCATTGTCAAGCTCGTCATAGTTATAGTCGTCCTCGTCCGTTCCCTGAGGGTGAACGGCTCTGAGAGGATCGTTCTTCCATACATCGGCTACCTTGAGGTTTTCGACCTCTTCTGTGCCGTCAAACTCGAACATCTTGAAGGGAACGTAATCGGGATCGGAAGCGTTCGCCTTGTTTATCTCGTCATAAATGCTGTTAAAGCCCGCAACGACAGCCTTTGCAAGGGTACGCATGGTTTCGGAGTAATATTTTACGCCCTTGTAGGGATTGCCCTCGGCACCCGCATAGCAGCCCTCTCCGTTGTACATATCGAACAGACCCTTTATTGAGCCGCCTGTAAGAGTATCCGTGCCTTCGGAGATGGAAATTGCATATGAAGGTATCTCGGCGGGATTTGTGATATGCTCCTTGAAGATAGGACGGTAATCAACACCCTTTGCAGCAAATGCGTCCATTACCTCTTCTTCGTATCTGTAAGCCTCCTCCACGTCGTTTGTGGAGTTGATAAGCTCGTTGAGGTGTCTTATCATAAGGTTAAGCTCGGTGTCGCTGACTTCCTCACGGTTTGTCTTTGACCATTCCTTTGCGGTATTGGTGCTGCTGACATAAAGCTCCGTGAACGTCATGTCGATGCACTCTGCGTCAAAGCTGCCCTTGACAACGATCTTGTTTCCGCTTTCATCATAAACGGTGTTTCCGTCGTTTATGGTGCCCATATCGGTTACTTCCTTGGCGTTGGGGTCGGAGGTGGGGTCTGTGGCATAGAACTTGTTCTTTCCGAGGACATACAGCTTATCTACCGCATTGCCTTCGCTGTCCACATATCCTCCGCTGCCGTCCGCTTTAAGCCCCGTGGACTCGCCGTACTTGTCGAAAAGCTCAGTACCTGCGGCAGGAGTGCCCGTTATCTCATTGCCGTCCTCATCGTAGAATGTGTCGTCCGAAACGAAAGCGGCATTTATCTTTGTTCCGCTTGGAGATGTTACCTCGTCCTTTGCGTCGGCAACAAACTTAATATCCGTCTTTGCGTAGGAATCCTTGTAAACAAGGGTCTTGTCGCCGAAGCTAACGGTAAAGGAGCCTGTAGGCTCTTCGTTCACGCTGATGTTGATATACTGTGAAAGCTCGTCGCAGAGGTTGTTGAAGCTATCCTTGAGTTCAAGAGGACCATACTGGTTATCGACAGTATATCCGTGTTCGGTTGCGTTAACGTATTCCATCTGAACGTAGGAATCTTCGATCTGCTTGTTCAGCGAAGCCATTTCCTTGAGAATGGAATTTATCCTTTTATTGGTGTTTTCGATATCCGCTTCTGTCGAAGCGCTGATATCGTCAATTCTGGAGGAGAAGTTTTTCAGCACGTTAACAACGCTGTCGGCGGAGGAAACGCATATATTTGCAAGGTCGATTCTGTCCGAACCCGTTGAGGAGAAGGACTGGAAAGCAGCCTTGAGATTTCCGAGAATAGCCGCAAGACCTGTTTTTTCGTTTTCAACATCGTCCACAACATCTTCGATATCCGAAAGAATAGTTGTCTTTGCGCCGATATCGCAGAGCTGAGAGCTGTATGTTCTTACCTTTGTATCGAGAAGCTTGTCACGTATCTGAGTAACGCCGATAGCGTCCGAGCCTCTTCCTGCAAGGGAAACGCTTGTGTTGTAGCCAAGATTTCCTCCTGCGTTGGCAACGGAGCAAACGTCAAGGCGCTGACGGGAATATCCCTTGGTTTCTATATTGGTGATGTTATGTCCTGTAATATCAAGGCCCTTCTGCGCAAGCTGCATAGCGTCACGCTGAACATACAGGCCGAAAAAGCTTGAAGCCATTTATATCGATCCTTTCAGGTTATACTATTTGTAATATATCTTTATTTTTATACAGATTTAGATAATGCCGAGCCTGTCACACCGTCTTTTCTGACATTTCCGTGACCGTTATAGGTGTCAAGCTCGCCCACACGGCTGCGTATCCTTTTAAGTCTTTCCGTAACAATGATGTTTGCCGTGTCGTTTATTTCCTTTATCTTTGAAACAAGCTGCGAAAGCTCGGTATACTTTTCGTTAAGAGGCTCTTTGTACTCCTCGGGAGCCTCCTCGATTATCTGAGGGAAGGTCTTTCCTGCGTCCGCACCGAAAAGCTTGAGCCTTCTCGTTTCAAGGGTATTTGTTTTCATTATTAAAGCCTGCTCGGCAGAAAGGGAATCGGTAAGCTTTTCGATATCGTCCTTATTTATCATGTCCATTTTGGCATATTCAAACTTAAGAAAGCTGCGGTAATGGGCATTGTATTCCTCGAAAAACTTAAGCAGTTCAGGGTAATTCATTTGCTTCTCCTTTCGGCAATGAGGCTTAAAGAACTATCAGATGATACCGAGTATCGCAGAAGCGACCTCGTCGGCGGAAACGTTGTAGCTGCCGTTTGAAATAGCGGATCTGAGCGCATTTATCCTTTCGGACGATGCCGAATCGGACGATTTGAGCGCAGCCGATCTTGCCGCAGCGGAAAAGTCAGCCTTGTCAACGTTTGAGCCTGATTTTACGGATTTCTTGGCAGAAGGGCTTCTGTTAATAGAATCTGCCGTATATCTGTATGCATTGACTGCCGAAGCGTAATTCTTTATGTTCATAAACGATCACTGTTCCTTTCTCTGTTTTTCAAAAGGGCACACCTATTGCGCTCCTTATAATCCTCTTAATAATTATATCGGCACAAATTCTGAAAACTTTACCCGTAACTGTCGGTTTTTCCTATAATTTTTTCGACAAAGTATAACATCGGACAAATAATACAATATGTATAAAAATACGCCCTGCCTATCGAAGGCAGGGCGTCAGTCTGTCGAATAACCCCTAATCCGCTTGCGGATTAGGGGTTAAAAAGTATA
>JBJERW010000009.1:0-4045 GCA_051882475.1 Huintestinicola sp.
TCGTTGCCCTTCTTTGTAAGAGGCTGATACTGGTGGTAGTTTCCGCCGTCCTCAAGCTGAGTTGCAGCGATGTCGAGAATTCTCTCTCTTGCTCTTTCGGGGATCTGATGAACAAAACCGAGGATATCCTGGTTGGAATCACGGAAGCCCATTCCTCTTCCGATACCGCTCTCGAAGTAGGAAGCGGAACGTGAAAGGTTGAATGTTACCATGCACTGATACTGATTCCAGATATTTACCTGTCTGTTGAGCTTCTCGTCGGGAGATGTGAGAGTATACTTTGCAAGGAGTTCTTCCCATGTTGCCTTCAGCTCTTCAAGAGCAGCGTCAGCCTTCTCTGCCGTATCGAACTTCTTCATCATCTCGTATGCACGGGACTTGTTCATGGAGCCGTCTGCGTTGAACTTCTCCTCATAGGGATTCTCAACATAGCCGAGGATATAAACGAGAGTCTTTTCCTCGCCTGCTGCAAGAGTGATCTCCTTGCAGTGGGAAGCTACGGGCGACCAGCCGTCTGCAACGGAATTTCTGGACTTGCCCTCGAATACTGAAACGGGGTTGCCGAAATCGTGGTAGATGTCGCCCATGAAGGTTTCACGGTCGGTATCAAAGCCATCGATAGCTTCGTTCACGGTATAGAAAGCAAAATGATTTCTTCTTTCCTTGTATTCTGTCTTGTGGTAGATAGTGCTGCCTTCGATCTCAACCTCACCTGTGTTGAAGTTTCTCTGGAAGTTGGAGCAGTCGTCCTGAGCGTCCCAAAGACACCATTCAATGAAGGAGAAGAGCTTGAATGTCTTGCTTTCGGAGCTTTCGTTCTTGAGAACGACCTTCTGGACCTCGCCTGTGAAATTCTGGGGAACGAAGAATGTAACCTCGGCGGAAAGACCGTTCTTCTTGCCCTTGACTACCGTATAACCCATACCGTGACGGCATACATATTCATCAAGGTCGGTTTTTACAGGCGACCAGCCGGGATTCCATACGGTGCCGTTTTCGTTTATGTAGAAATAACGTCCGCCTGCGTCTGCGGGAACGTTGTTATAGCGGTAACGGGTGATTCTTGCAAGTCTTGCGTCCTTGTAGAAGCTGTAACCGCCTGCCGTATTGGAGATCAGGCTGAAAAAGTCCTGTGTTCCAAGATAATTTATCCAAGGATAAGGGGTTTTGGGAGAAGTGATAACATACTCCTTTTTTGCGTCGTCATAGAAACCGAATTTCATTGAACATACCTCTTTTTTCATTATTTTGCGGTTCACGGCGGCATTTGGACAGCAAAACGCTGTTTTTTCTCTGCCGCAGTATAGAAATTTTGTAATTCCTTACTAATTGTATCATATTAAACGTTTAAATACAACCTTCTTCACAAAAATAACCATGACGAATTATCCTGAGTTTTTTTAGATATTATGCACAAATATTTACAATTACGTTTTCGTAACTTATTATTAATAATAAACACCCTCAGAATCATGGAGTGGAAATACCATTATTCTGATACTAATCCCTGATTTAAAAGTGTACAAAAAATCAAGCAAAAGCTTGCATATATGGGTTTTGCGCAGATTTTTTGTCTACACTTTTATCAGGGATTAGTATGAAGGTGTTCGGTATGATTATAATGCAGGTATCAGCTGCTGAAACGGTTTATCGCCGAGGGCAGATAAAGAGAGCCGCCAATTATCACAACTCCCTTATCCCCTGCTGCGGAAACAGCCTTGAAATACACATTTGTAAGGGAGGCGCACTCGGCGTTTGCAAAGCATTCGCACAGCTTCGGCGCAAAAACCGTATTTTTCGTAAATCCGTCCACGCAGTAAGCCTTGTCAATAAGGGGAGCGATATATGAAAGTGCGCTTTTCCAATCCTTATCGGCGCTCATTCCGCATATCATGATCTTGGGACGGCTGCCTAAGGTCAGGACAAAGTCGCTGAGAACCCTCATTCCGTCGGGATTGTGCGCTCCGTCGATAATGACCATGGGAGCGCTCTTCCGAACTACCTGACATCTGGAAGGCATAACAGCTTTTGTTATCCCCTCGAAAACACACTTATCCGTAAGCTTCGGATATTTTTTTCTGATAAATTCGACAGCTTCAATAGCTGTAACTGCATTTGAAACCTGATGTATCCCTGCCATGGGAGTAAAATACTCACGCAGCTTATAGATGAATGCCGTCCCCTTCCAATCGGAATGCTCCACCTTTATCTTTGAAACGTCGGGAACAACAAATCTGCTGCCGAGAACTGCCGCTCTCATGCTGACAATATTCTCAACTTCGGGCTTGTTGTAGGGCGAAAGGACAACGGGACAGCCGTCCTTGATTATACCTGCCTTCTGCACTGCGATCTCCCCAAGCGTGTTTCCGAGAACAGCGGTATGGTCAAGAGAAACAGAGGTTATGACCGAGCACACATTATCACAGATTATATTGGTACTGTCATTTAGTCCGCCCATGCCCGTTTCCAGAACAACGATATCGCACTTTTTCATGGCAAACCACATAAAAGCTATGGCATTTGTTATCTCAAACTGAGAATAGTCCTCTCCGCCCGATAAAGCGGCAGGCTCAACGATACGGATAAGCTCTTCAAGCTCACGGTCGGGTATCTCTTCGCCGTTTATCTTCATGCGGTCGTTATACCTGAAAATATACGGAGAAGTAAATTCGCCCGTTTTATACCCTGCATAAGAAAGGGAGGACGCAAGCATTCTTGTGACCGAGCCTTTGCCGTTCGTTCCTGCAATATGAACGAATTTCAAGCTGTCCTGAGGGTTGCCGAGCTTGTCCATTAGTCCTCTGAATCGGGAAAGGTCCTTTACGGGCTTGCCCGATTTTGTATATCTGTCAAGGAAATTTATAATTTCTCCCGTCAACTGTTTTCGCCTCCGAAGTATGAAGATATATGTCTGAATATTTTTATCGGTTTATTTTTTCACGTATCTGAGCGGATATACCGTTTGCATAATCGGTCAGATAGGGTGTAACGGCTATGAGCGGACCGCCCATATCGGCATATTTTGCGGCGTTTTCATAATCGCCCAAGCCGATATATATCTTTGCGGTGGTCATGCACCTGTCGCCCAAATTGAATCGGGTCACGGCAGGGAGCTTCATGGCATTGCTGAAGGATTTGTTGAAATCGTCCTCGTATTCCGACCGCATGAGCCAGTATTCGAGAGCCTTATCGTAGTTGCCCGACGCCATGTTCACTGCGGCGATAATGGATACGGCTGTCATGCAGTTGATGTAATTCGCTCCGCAGCATTTTGCGATAAATTCCTCGCCGTCCTTATATGCGGCAAGAACGCTTTCGCTGTCCCCTATCATGGTGTAAATGTCGATAAGGTCGCCGTAAAATGACATTCCCGTCCGAGGATATTCCATAAACCTTGAACGATCAATGGTTTTCATGATATTTACTGCGTCCCCATGCTGTCCCCTCATGGAATAGACGCAGGCAAGGAGGGAAACAAGGGTTGCTCTTTCCTCGTATTCCTTTGCTTGTCCTATCTTGAAAATGAACATATCCACCGTTCTGTCCGAACAGAGGTCGGCATTAAGAAGCCGCATCATTTCCTGTACGCTTTCATAGGTGCTGCTTTTCGGAATGGTTTTCTTTCTGAATACAGCCACCGATGCCATAAGCAGCAGGTCTATAAGAATAAGTATAACAAGCAGTACAAGATAGCTTTCCCTTTCAAGAAAGCGCTTGCCGATAAACATGAGTATAAACGACACTACCATTACAACTGTGGATATTTTTGACAGAAGCTGCAAACCTAGCTTCTGCTGCTTGTAGAGCTTACCAAACTGTTCCCTTGTTATTTCTATCATATATTATATCCCCCGTAGATTTTGTCGGATTTTTTCTTTCTATACACTTTGCGGACGGTAAAAACCGTCCGCAGATGTTATTTTTAGTGTTTAGGGTCAACCTTTACTTTGGTAACGGTTCAATTTAAGTACCGTTACCGAGCCGTATCCCTGCCGCCCGTTGTAAACTATGAAACGGGTGCGTGCAGGTTCAGCCTTTTCGGTAA
>JBJERW010000010.1:0-13102 GCA_051882475.1 Huintestinicola sp.
ACCCCTTCTCCGCTTTTGAAGGCAAAAGGGGATTTCGCCGTCTGCGGACGGCGACAAGGTGGCTCCGCCCCCTTGACCCCTGCAAGCCTTTGGAAAAGGCTTGAGCGAAACTTTTGCTCCGATTAGTAACTATAAGTTATTTTCGCTATCTTACTTTTTCGACAAACTTATGGGCGGAAGAGATATCTTCCACCCATTTGTCTGTCGTATTGATCTGCCTTTCGGCATTATTTGCTTCTGAATTTGTCCACCATATCCTGCAGTGTCCGTGACTGGCTGCTAAGCTCCTCGCTGGAAGCAGCGCTTTCCTCGGCGGTAACTGCGGTGTGGCGGACAATGCTCTCGATGTCGGAGATTTTTCCCGACACTGTCTTTACGTTCTCCGCCTGAATCTCTGAGGCTTTGGATATCTTCACCACAAGGCTGTTGACATTCTCAACTCCCTGGGATACGGATTCAAGTGCAGAGCCTGTTTCCTTTGCAAGCCGTGCTCCGTTACCCACAGCTTCTCCTGTGCTTGTGATAAGTGCAGTGGTATTCTGGACAGCCTCTGCGCATCGGGAGGCAAGGTTTCTGACCTCTCCCGCAACTACCGCAAAGCCCTTTCCTGCTTCTCCCGCACGGGCAGCTTCTACAGCGGCGTTGAGGGCAAGGATATTGGTCTGGAAAGCGATATCGTCGATGGTCTGTACGATCTTTACAGTTTCCTGTGCCTTGCGGTCGATGTCGTTCATTGACTCCATAAGCTCGGTCATGCGTCTGTTGCATTCCGTAACATATTCCGAAGCGTCGTTCGACTGCTTCTGTGCAGCTTCTGCGGAAACTGCGTTTTCGTTGATCTGTGCGACAAGCTTTTCGATAAGTCCCGTCAGCTCATCAATAGTGCTTGACTGCTCGTTTACACCCGACGCAAGGGTGTTGGAGGATTCTGCGACCCTTTCGGAGCCTGCAGCCACTTGGGAGGCGGCTGTGTCGATCCCGCCTATAATAGTGCTCAGCTGAGCCGAAATGTTTGTGATAGAGCTTTTTATCTCCGCAAAATCTCCGATATAATCGCCGTTGAACCGAAGGTCAAAGCTGCCGTGTGACAGCTTTTCAAGATTGCTGTTGATATCGGTGATATAGCTTGTCCACACCTTGTTGGTTTCGGAAATGCTGGTGCAAAGCTCTCCGATGCTGTCATCTGCAAAGTAAGTGGGAGTATAGTCAAGCTTTCCGTTCTGCATATTTTCCGCAGCGGTCTTAAGCTCCTCAATTGGCTTCATCAGCTGCTTAACAAGCATAGCGATAACAACTGCGGATACGATGATAACTACAATAAATATTATCACCATTGATATCATCAGCGGAACTATCTGGGAAAAGTATTCGCCTGAATCTGCCGCATAGATGTAATGCCACCCCGTGGAGGAGATGTCCGACATGACGAAATATCTGCTGCTGCCGTCGTAATCACGGGTCCTGAGCACGGAATGGTCTTCCGAATCAAGCCTTGAAACAAGTTCGGAGTATGCTTCAATATCACGCAGAGAGGTTATCTTAGCATTTCCGTCGCTGTCGACCGACATGCGCAGCTCCTCGTCACGGTGGACGATTATGTTGTAATCGTTGTCCGCAAGAAGGGCATAGGCGTTATCAAATATGTTAATGCTCTCGGTCAGCTCGGCGAGATAGTCTGCGTAGATGTCTGCGCCGATGACGAATTCAAGCTGATCGTTTTCATCGTAATATGCCTGCGAAACGGTCATGCAGAGCTTGCCTGTGTTGTTGTCGATATACGGAGATGTGCAGGTAAGAGCACCCTTTGCGGCAATAGTTGCCTTGTACCAGCCACGGGCGGTAACGTCGAAGTCGTCGGGAAGCTGGAATCCGCTGGCAAATATAGTTGTTTTGTCGGGCTTTACTATGTAGTAGTCGATAACATACTCGGTCAGCTTGTCTGCGAGAAAAGCTTCAAGCTCTTTATTTGAAAGCTTTTCAAGAGAATCGTTGTATTGGATAGAATCTCCGAAGTAGGAGATCGTGCTCTGCTGCTGAACGATCCATTTGTCGAACTCCTGAGCCTTTGACGAAAGGGTTGCGGATATCTCACGGTTGACCCGATTGTCAATAGTGTCTTTAATGATAAAGTAGGAAGAGTTTGCAATAATTACTATAATAGCTGTTATAATAAGTATCATGCTGAATATCAGTTTTCTTTGGAACGGCATTTTCTTTTTTGTATGCATATTGTCCTCCTTGCGGTGATGATCGGAAAGCATATTATGCCTATATTATATAACATTTTTTGTAAAAAAGCAATGCCTTTTGAGAATAATTCATGGTTTTTAGTATAAACCACATAAATCCTGCCTGAAAAGTGAAAAAGACGGAAATGGGATAATGAAAAGCTCCCCTTTCCGTCTTTTTGTATTTGTGTATATTATCCCAAATATTCGGCTCCGCCCCATTCCACAACGGCAAAGCCTGTTCTTTCCCATGCTTCAAGCTGCTGTTCGGGAATGTCGATGTATTTATCCAGCGGCTTGTATACCATGCATATCCTGAGCATGCTGTCGGGCGAGGGTGAGATGTTAAGCTTTGCGGAATCGGTGTAAGCGTCTGTCTGGAAGGTTATAAGGTTATATGGGTTGTCCTGCATGAGCGGCAGCCAGTAAACGATAAATTCGTTGTACTCCTTTGGAGTAAGTCCCATGTATGAAAGCTTTTCACGTAAGAATTCCGCAGTATCGCTGCCCTTTACCACAAATCCCTCGGAAAGGTCCCAGTCGGCAATAATATCCGCTTCCCAGTAAAGGTAGGAATATTCGCTGCCGCCTGTGTAAAGCGTTCCGTCAGGCTCGGCGGTTACGTTCCAGCAGCCTTCGTAATCGGGATAGGTGCAGGTCAGTCTGCCGTTTATGTCAAGGGATACGGAGATATCCGTTTCCTTTTCGGGATAAAGATAGATAACAGGCTTTTTGGCGACAACTTCAAAGGGGGAAAGGTCGGGCTTTAATTCGAGAACGAAGTAACTGTTGACCATTTCGTTGATGTCGGGCAGAAGCTCCTCGTTGGTTTTGGGGGTTGAATTTCTGCCGTCAAAATTATTGAAGTCAATGTCGCTGAGGGATTTTGTTATGCTGTCGGCAAGGTTTTCTTCTTCCCATGCTTTTGCCTTTTCAAGCCAGCTGTTATATGCCTTTTTGCTGTCGGAAGGCTTTCCCGAAAACTCGGTCAGTGTTTCCGACTTATACTCCTCGCCGCTTATATAGGTTTTGCAGGAGTAGGTGTCCGAGGCGGAATCGAAGGTTTCTTCGGCATTGAAAAGAGTTTCGATAACCGCTTCGGTATCGCCGAAGGTCACAAGCCCGAATCGGGTGAGTATATTGTATCCGCTGTCATCGTTGTATTTTGTGTCGGTGTCGTAGAAATAATATTTCTCCGTGCCATTGTCGCAAAAGCTTTTAAGTATTCCGCTTGAGAATTTTACGGAGTAGTCAAGGCTCATAGCTTCGCCGTCAAGACTGTATATCCTGTGCTCTCCGTCCAAGTCGGAAACTATTGCCCTGAGCGCACCGTCCTGCGGAATGTTCATAAGGCATATTCCTATGGTATTATCATTGCGCCAGCTCATGTCGGATACAATAACGCTGTATAATCTCTCCGCTTCGTCGGAAAAGAAGCTCGGATTGTAGGAGGATAGATCTACCGAGGGTTCGGGTGTTATGGGAGTTGTGTTAGGCTTTGTCTGAGGTTCTTCCGCAAGGGTCGTTTCGGCAGTTGTTTCCGCCGAAGAGGCTACCGTTTCGGATTCCGAAGCAGTCGTTGTTTCTTCGGATGTTGTTGTGTCCACAGAGGTTTCCTCCTTTGCCGTTGTTGTGTTTGCCGATGTTTCCGAAAGAGATATTGTTGTGTCGGAGGATGCTTCGGCAGGAGAGGTGTCGGTGGCGTCTGTGCCGGCAGGTACTGTCGAGCATGACGACAGTACAGCCGCCAGAATTATTGCGGACAAAGCGGAAAGCTTGTTTTTCATAAATATGTCCCCTTTCGCAGTGTGAATTTGCGAATTGCTGATTAATATGCTATTCTATAAAAAAGTTTCTTTATATATAAAACAATTTTCGGGTGGATATTTTTTCGTAAGTGTACGAAAATTTTGGCAAATGAATATAGAATAAAAGTAACGGTTAATATGAAGTTCCGTTACCGAGCCAAGAACTTTTGGTTTCAAATAAACTATGAAACGGTAGGGTGCAGCATCATGCTGCTACCGAGCCAAGAACTTTCGGTTTCAAATAAAGTATGAAACGGTAGGGTGCAGCATCATGCTGCTACCGAGCCAAGAACTTTCGGTTTCAAATAAAGTATGAAACGGTAGGGTGCAGCATCATGCTGCCGTGGAAGTGACGGTTCGCATTAAAGTCCCGTTACCGAGCCAAGAATTTTCGGCTTTAAATAAAGTATGAAACGATAGGGTGCAGCATCATGCTGCTGTTAATAGTATAGCATAAGTAATTTAATTTTGCAATATAAATTTGTTCATTGCAAAGAGAGATAAACTGTGCTATAATGGTCAAAATTCAAGTTTGTAAACGATATCATAATATAACAAAAACGACGGAAAGCGGGGAGATCATATGAGAAACATATCATCGGCTGAGCTGCTTAAGGAGATGCATATCGGCTGGAATCTGGGAAACAGTCTGGACGCTGTCAAGGGAACGGGCGTGGGATCGGAAACCTCATGGGGCAATCCTTATATTACCCGAAGCTTTGTGGAGATGGTAAAGGCGCAGGGCTTTGACATTATTAGGATACCCGTATCCTGGGGAAATCATTTCATCGACGACAGCTGCACCGTTGACCCTGCATGGATGAAGAGGGTCAGAGAGGCGGTAGATTACGCATTTGACGGCAAGACCTTTGTTATCCTGAACACTCATCACGAAAAATGGACCTATACCTCCGAGGAGAACTACCCCAAGGCTTCCTATACATTAAAAAGAGTATGGGAGCAGATATGCGCCGAGTTTGAACACTACGACGAGCATCTGATATTCGAGGGACTGAACGAACCCCGTCTTATGGGGACGGATATCGAATGGAACGGAGGAAATGCGGAAGCAAGGACGGTCGTAAACAAGCTTAACCGTGATTTTGTGAAAACCGTCAGAGAATACGGCGGAGAGCACAAAAACCGTCACCTTATGCTTGCGACCTATTGCGGCTGCAGCAATGAAGATGTCATGAGAGAGCTTGAAGTTCCCGAGGGGGACGACAAGCTGATAGTTACGGTGCACAGCTATATGCCGTGGGATTTCTGCTGCGGCGACGGAGAGAAAGATCTGACCGTTTTTGAAAAGGACAGCAAAAGCTTTACCGAGCCGCTTGACAGCGCACTGGACAATGTTATAAAATACTGCGGACAGTATCCCGTTATCATCGGAGAGTTCGGGTGTGTTGACAAGGATAATACTCCCGAACGGTTAAAATATATTGACTATATGCTTGAAAAAGCAGGCTCGGCAGGAATGAAATGCATCTGGTGGGATAACGGTTACTGCGGCGTGGGCAGGGGCAATTTCGGTATTTTTGACAGGCGGCGTGAAACAGTTTACTGCGAAGAGATAGTTAAAAAGCTTGTCGGAAATAAATAGAAATTTAATTTCCGTTTATAAGGAAAATTTATCTCCCTGATGTAACCAAAAAGTTATAATTTGGAGAGTCAAAGGGGTCGATTTGTGGATTTTGTGCAATCGTCCGAGAAATATTCCGAAAAAATTTGTTATAATAATGGTTGTAGTGACAATTTAATTGTGCTATAATAATAACACATTAGAAAACTAATGGCTTAAGTTAATTTTGTTGGAGGTAAAGATTATGAAGAAGATTCTTGCTGCTCTTGCTGCATCTGCAATGGCACTTTCTATGATGAGCATTTCCGCTTTTGCTGAGGGTATGGAAGGCGAAGGCGACGAGATCGTTGACGACGAGCCTATTGCTGAAGAAGTTGTTGACGCTGAGCCCGAAGAGGTTGTAGAGCCTGTTAAGGAAGAGGAAAAGCCCGCTCCTACAGGTAACTCTCCCGTTGCTATGGCAGTTATCCCTGTAGCTCTCGCAGCTGCTGCAATCGTTGCAAAGAAGGCTAAGTAATTTATTCCGTTTTTGCATTTTGATTCTTGCAGGCGCCTGCTTCCGAATAAGGAGCAGGCGCTTGTTCTGTGTTGCGGTAAAACACGGAAAACGGAGGATTTCGGAGGAATTTGCTATGGCAGACAGATCTAAGGGCATAAAAAGGCTGATGATGTCCGCTGCGGCATGCACTGTACTGTGCGTGGCAATGTCGGTCGGCGCAGGAGCGGAGAAGGCAGACCCTGCCGAGGACGAATCCGGCGATATCGGCATATCGGCGTATGCCGTTCCGCTTGCTATGGGCGCAGGAACGCTGGCGCTTAAAAGATACATAAACAAATAATTGTATTATATCAAAACGGTGTTTTTTGCCAAAATGCACAATGATGTGATTTAGTATTTTGGCATAATATATATGGATTTTTTTTTAAAAGTATAGTATAATAAGGACACAGTTTATCAGTATGACTATTTATATTCTTTTATAATAAGTCATAAAAATTTTTTCGGAGGAGATTTACAATGAAGATGAAGAGATTTGCTTCGGCAGCTGCTGCATCTGCAATGGCATTGTCTGTTATGGCAGTTAATGCTTCCGCTGCTGAGTACGACGCATTCCTTATGTTCACAGACTGGGACTGGCTCTGGGGCAACTGGAACGTTGGACAGAGCGGTGACGCTGTAGTTAACGGTTACGGCACATACACTGTATCCATCAATGCTGCAGAAACACCCGATTCCATGTCCGCTACAAACGGCGCACAGATCTTCTGCATCGATATCGTAGGCGGCGGAGCTGAGTTCTCTGTTGACAATACCGTTGCTACTATCGACAGCATCAAGGCTGACGGCGTTGAGATCGCAGTTGACAACTCCAAGATCGTTTACGGCGATATCGAGGAGAACGGCAACTTCAGAATCGAGATCAGAAACACTTACGGTCAGACAGGTGAAGCAGGAAACGAACACTACAATCCTATCGACCCTGACACATTCTCTGCAACAGAAAGCGTTGAAGTAACATTCACACTTTCCGACCCCAACGGTTCCGCACCTGCTGCTGAAGAAGCTGCTCCTGCTGAGGATACAGCACCTGCTGCTGACTCGGATACAACATCTTCCGGCACAGGCAACACATCTGCTGCTGCTCTTGCAGGCGTAATGGCTGTTGCTGCTGCAGCTGCTGTAGCTGTAAAGAAGAGAAAGTAAGATTTACATATATTTTGCTTTCAAAAATTTTGATGGAGGTTTAACAACATGAACTTTAAGAAGATTGTTGCAGCTGTCGCTGCTGCCGCTATGGCAGTTACAATGACTGCTGTAAACGTATTTGCAACAACAATTCAGCTTGATTCTGAATATCCCGGTGCTTGGGCTGCAAGCACAAGCATTCCTAAGGCTGACCTCGAAGCTATCGGCGGCGACGTAAAGGTAACACTTCACGTTACAACAAAGCTTCTCCTTGAGGACCAGATCGTTCTCAATCCTATGGACCTTGGCGCAGAAGGCGGCTGGAAGGCAGTTGCCGATCTCACAAGTGACACAGAAGTTCGTAAGCCCGATGGATTCATCGTTCTTAAGAAGAGCCAGGATACTGTTTCTTTCGTAATCGCAGCTGATGTTATCGCAACACTCAGCGATTCCGGCCTTGGTTTCCAGGTTTACAACGTAACAGTTAACTCCGCTGACCTCGAAGCAGGTTCTCCTGAAGGTCCTTTCAAGCCTATCGATGATAAGGTTGCTAAGAAGTACAGCTCCGAAAAGGCTACATACGAAGAGCTGATGGGTCCTGCTGAAGAAGCTCCTGCAGAGGAAGCTCCCGCTGAGGAAGCTGCTCCTGCTGAGGAAGCTCCTGCTGCTGAAGAAGCTCCTGCAGCTCCTGCTGTTGATACATCTGCTATCACAGGCGACGTTATCTCTGATACAGAGTGCACATCTGCAGGTTCTTGGGGCCAGGCACTTACACTTACAACAATCAAGAACGAAAACGGTACATTCGATCCTTCCGTTCTCACAGCTGATAAGGCAGTTGTAGTATTCTACGAAGCTGATACAGCTCCTGAGCTCGTTCTCCAGAGCTGGAGCGGCGGCGCAGGCTGGGCAAAGGTTCCCGCTGACGAAACACTTTCCGCACCCGGCGTTGCAGTATTCACATATGAATACATGACAGCTATGTATGAGTCCGACAACTTTGTTGATACTCTTGACGCTTTCATCATCGGCGACACAGGTTCCGCACTTAAGGTTACAAAGGTTCTCCTCGTAGATGCTGCTTCCCTCACAGGCGAAACAGCTGCTGCTCCCGCTGAGGAAGCTGCTCCTGCTGAAGACACAGCTCCTGCTGAGGAAGCTGCTCCTGCTGAAGACACAGCTCCTGCTGCTGACTCCAACACAACATCTTCCGGCACAGGCAACACATCTGCTATCGCTATCGTAAGCGTTATGGCTGTTGCTGCAGCTGCTGCTATCACAGTAAAGAAGGCTAAGTAATAAAAATTTCGGTATCATGCCGAGATTATTACAAGTTATTACAAAATAGCAACAAAAGGGCGTTTGCATTTATTGCAGGCGCCCTTTTTTATGCCGAAATAGCTAAATATCGGGGATTATTGAATCAGAATATTTACAAAGTAGTGACAATGCCCAAAAAAGTGGTTACAAATTCGTTACAAAAACACTTGACTTTGTTACTTGTCCTGTTGTATAATAATAACACGGTTAGAAATATATAATTTTATAGCAGACGCAAACGAAGATTATAAAAAACTGCGTTTGCTATATATACACAGGAGGAGAATAAAATGAAAAAAAGAAAAATTATCGCAACTTGCGTGACCGCAGGGATGGCAATGGCAGCTCTTTCAGCTGTAAGCGTATCAGCATCCGCAGCTTCGGTCATTGATTTTGAAGATGGCAACTATTCCTTTGTAAGTATGAAAACAGACGACGGCGGAGATGATTCCGAGCTTTCCGTTGTTGACTTCAACGGTTCCAAGCAGCTCAAGGTAGCAGTAAAGGATTGCTCTCTTATTCCTAAGGTAAAGTTTGATATAAACGCTATCCTCGGCGACGATAATATGGAAGGCGTAAAGACTATAGAAATGGATATTACCCTTGAGTCCAAGGACGGCACAACACCTCCCGGCTGGGCAGGCGGTGCTATCGGAACCCAGGGCGGCGAATCGGGCACACCCGACTGGGGTCAGACTTCATGGGACGGCGGAGAATATGACAAGGGCATTTCCGAGCCTCTTACTATCCAGAGAAAGTTCCTTCTTCCTTCGGAGAAATTTGTAAACGGTACTCCCGATACTCATATGCTTCTTATGAGATGGGCATGCGATGTTGATTATAATATGTATATTGACAACATCAGATTCCTCGACGGAAGCGGAAATGAGATAGAGCTTGCGCTTACAGCTTCCGCACCTGTACAGGAGGAAACAACGGCTGTTGCTGCCGAAGAGCCTGCTGCGGTTGAAGAAACAACAGCTGAGCCTGCTCCCGAGGAAACAACTCCTGTCGAAACAGCTCCTGCTTCCGACGAAGACACAACATCAACTACAACCGGAAACGCTTCCGCTGTTGCAGCAGCTACAGCTCTCGTTCTTGCTTCCTACGGCGTATTCATGACACGCAAGAAGAAGTAATTGTACGGAAACGTAAAAAATACAAAGATAATAAAGGGCGGTTTTTTGTAAGGATTATAAAAATCATACAAAAAACCGCCCGTATTATTGTTTAAAGACACGATTGTAAAATGTTTTTTTTGATGATATAATATACTATATAAATTTGCGTAAAAACAATATTTACAACAAAACGACGCAAATAAAAATGGAGGAGATATACCATGAAAATTAAAAACGTATTTGCAGCAGTTGCTGCAGCAGCAATGGCAGTTTCTATGGTTTCCGTATCAGCAAGCGCTGCTGACTGGAGCCAGGCAAGCTATGCAGACGATGACCCTGCAACTGTAAACATCATTTCATCCGATGAAAACGGCGTAACATTTACAGCTACTGCTGATGCAGCAACTGCTAAGTGCCGCATTACTCTTGACAAGGTTCTCGCTAATCCCGAGGATGCTGCTAATATCAAGAGCATGACATGGAAGGTTACATACAACGGCTTTACATCCGATATGGACGCAGGCAACGGCGTTGGCGGCGGTACATATGCTGCTACATGCAACTCCGCAGGCTACTGGATCAGCCCTGACTACGATGATGACGGAAATGCTTACTGGGGCAGCTCCACATATTCTGTAGAAGACAGCGTTAAGTACCTCCTTGCTTCACAGGTTCCTTCCGCTGATGGCGAGCTCGTATTCATGGATTGGTCCGGATACAACCTCGTTTCCAACAACATCACAGTAACAATTTCCGACCTCAAGATCTTCGATGCTGCAGGCAACGAGATCGAACAGCTCGCATACGGTGCATACGGCGCTGCTGCTGAAGAAGCTCCTGCTGCAGAAGCAAACGAAGATGCTGCTGCTGAAGAGGCTGCTCCCGCTGAGGAAGAAGCTGCTCCTGCTGAAGAAGAGGCTGCTCCCGCTGAGGAAGCTGCTGAGGAGCCTGCTGTTGAAGAAACAACTGCTGCTGTAGTTGAAGACACAACTCCTGCTGCTGACTCTGACACAACATCTTCCGGCACAGGCAACACAGCTGCTGCTTCTATCGCTGCTGTAATGGCTGTTGCTGCAGCTGCTGCTGTAGTTTCCAAGAGAAAGTAATTTCTGCTTGAAAAAACAACAAATTGAATTAATGTAATTCGCAAAACCGCTCGAATTATTTCGGGCGGTTTTTTTGTATCCAAATTGTAGTAAATTTCCTATTGACAAATCGGATAAGGTGTGTTATTATAATGATATCAAAATGATATCATTTAGTATACAGGCAAATAGTATCAGGGCATAAAGGCTGAAAGGCAGATGTGACTGCCTCAGCTCCAACAGAAAGGTTGATGGATCATGGATGCAAAAATCAAAAGCAATTATGAGGAAAAGGAACTTAACGCTCCCAACGGACTTGCAATTGCAGTTCTTACGGTAATCCTGTATCTTGCGGCTATAGGCGGCATTATATGGTCGGGCATGGGTATCGACAACGGCGGCGGAGCGCTTTATGTAATTTGTTGTGTGGTAAGTGTCGTATGGCTCTGTGTGGGCTGGATACCGTTTATGGGCATTAAGGTCATAAAGCCCAATGAAGCTCTTGTGCTTACGCTGTTCGGTAAGTATACGGGTACTCTGAAAAAAGAGGGCATATTCTTTGTCAATCCTTTTTCGTCGGCGGTGAACCCTGCGGCAAAGCCCGAAGAAACTCAGATACCTCCTCAGCAGAATATGAATGCTGCATCTGCTGCGGCAACTCAGACCTATTCAAAGAAAATATCCCTTAAGGCAATGACTCTCGACAACAAAAAGCAGAAGATAAACGACCTTAACGGTAATCCTATCGAAGTCAGCATTGTTGTTATCTGGAAGATCGTCAATACGGCAAAGGCTGTTTTCAATGTGGATAATTACATGAACTATATCTCCATTCAGGCTGATTCCACCCTCAGGGACGTTGCAAGCCTTTATCCTTACGATAAAAGCGATGTTGACGATGATGTGAAGACCCTCAGAGGTTCCTCGGCAGATGTTTCCCAAAAGCTCCGTGAAGAGCTGCAGGACCGTGTGGACGACGCAGGTATCGAGATAGTCGAAGCAAGGATAACTCACCTTGCATATGCTCCCGAAATTGCGGCTGCAATGCTTCAGCGTCAGCAGGCGGCGGCTATCATCGAAGCAAGACAGAAGATCGTTGACGGCGCTGTCGGAATGGTGGAAATGGCTCTTGAAAGGCTTGCGGAAAACAATGTCTGCGAGCTTGACGAAGAGCGTAAGGCTCAGATGGTTTCAAATCTGCTGGTTGTCCTCTGCGGCAACAAGGACGCTCAGCCTGTTGTAAACAGCGGCTCTATATATTGATGTGACGGTGCTTTCTGACTGAAAGAAGGTTGTTTTATGACATTTTCAAGCGGAACGATCGCTGCAATGGCGATAAGCGGACTTCTATGCATACTTATTCCCGTTGCAGCGCTCATAGTGTACAAGGTGAAAAATAAGGATATTCCCGTTTGGATATTCTTTATCGGCGGCGCAGTGTTTATGTTATTCGCCCTTATCCTTGAGCAGATATCTCATTATTTTATGCTGCCCTTGGTCATGGGAAATACTGCGGCATATGTTGTATACGGCACTCTTGCGGCAGGTGTTTTCGAGGAAACGGGAAGATTTCTCGCATTCAAAACGGTTATGAAAAAGCGTACCGACCCCAAAACAGCGGTAATGTATGGACTGGGACACGGCGGCTGGGAGGCTATACTCCTTGCAGGTCTGTCTATGGTAAGCGCCGTTGTTACAGCGTTAATGACAAATGCCATGGGATTTGACGCTATGGTGGAGTATTCCGCTCAGGGTGACCCTGCCACAGCAGAGCTTGTAAGGGCGCAGATCGAAGCTATGGCGGCACTCAGCACAGGAGCGATATTTGCATCTGTGTTGGAGCGTATCATTGCAATGACCTTCCACACGGCTATATCGGTAATTGTGTTTGAGAGCGCAAAGGTCAAGGGAAGATCATGGCTTTTCCCCGTATGTATCCTTGTTCATGCACTCCTTGACGTTCCTGCGGCGCTTTATCAGCGGCAGGCCATTCCTGCGGCCGTTACTTACCTCGTTATGGCTGTGTTCACGGCAGCGGTGGTTTATATGGCTTACAGGTCCTATAAGAATATCGGAAAATTTAACGAGGAAAATGCCGCAGAATAATTTGAAGTAAAATTGAGCGGAGGTGAAGCGAATGGCTGAAAACGATAAATCAAAAGCAAAGAAGCAGGTGCCTCTGCGGCTGTCCGCTTCCCTTTACGATGAACTGGCAAGATGGGCGGAAGAGGATTTCCGCTCCATAAACGGGCAGATAGAATACCTGCTGAC
>JBJERW010000010.1:13202-17897 GCA_051882475.1 Huintestinicola sp.
GTAGTATTATATTTCGATTAGAAAATGACAAAAGTGTGGATTTTATAAATGCTATATGCTATAATAATCACGACATAAAACCGAAAGGAGGGTATTTTCCTTTTTTGGAAAATAGACGAAAAATGGGAGATGTACTTAAAGTAAGTAAGCTGTCAAAGGCTTATAAAAAAGGGGTCTACGCTGCAAGCGAGGTTGACTTCACCGTGGGCGAGGGAGAAATTTTTGCCCTCATAGGTCCCAACGGCGCAGGCAAGACCACAACTATCCGAATGATAGCGACGCTGCTGTCCCCTACCGACGGCGACGCTGTTGTTGACGGCCACAGTATTATTACCGAGCCTGACAAGGTGAGGGCGGCTATAACCTACCTTCCCGATGAAGCGGGCGCTTACAAGACCATGACGGGAATAGATTACCTTTATTTTATGGCAGGACTTTTCTCGTCTGATAAGGCTGTGGTGGATAAATACGTTGAAAGAGCCGTGAATATGTGCGGTCTGGGCGACAGGCTGGAGGAGAAGATAGGCGGCTATTCAAGAGGTATGATAAGAAAGCTGCTGCTTTCACGTGCGGTAATGACCCGTCCCAAGCTTGCCATTATGGACGAAGCTACTTCGGGACTTGACGTTATCAACGCCCTTGAAATACGAAAGGATATCAAGCGGCTTGCACGTGAGGAGGGCATGAGCTTTCTGCTTTCCTCCCACAATATGCTTGAGATAGAATATGTTTCCGACCGTGTGGGTATCATGTCCCACGGCAGACTTATGGTCACAGGCAGCATAAACGAGCTTAAAGAGCGCTACGAGGCTTCCAACCTCGAAGAGGTATTTGAAAGGGTGGTGATGTCGGATGAAGTTAGGTAATCTGCTCAAAAAGGAGCTTAAGGAGCTTATTACTCCGCAGGCGCTGTTTGCCATGATATTCACCTGCGTGCTGCTCATATGCATGGGACAGTTCATGGGTGGTGCTATGGAAGAGGCTTTCAGCAATTCGGAAGTCAATGTATATAATATGGACGATTCCGACTTTACCGCAAAAATGCTTACCGAGCTTGAAAATTACGGCACAGAGCCGAATATCGTTGACGTTAACGGCACTGAATACAGCAGCGAAATGGAGCGGCTTGATATCAGCACCCTTGTCATTATCCCCGAAGGCTTCGGCGCAAGCGTGGAAAACGGCAGCGAAGCGGTATCGGTTGAGTGTATAAGCCTTATCAATAAGGGCGGCTTGTCGGGTATGATGAGCGATATTTCCGCATCTGCTCTTACATCGGGGATCACGGAATATGTTCGTGACTATATCGAATCCCAAAAGATAGGCATGACAGACGATGAAAAAACGCTTATTGCCGAGCCTGTGCTTACGGTGGAATATACCACAGCAAACGGCAGGACCGCAAAGGTTTCGTCAACCTCCCTTGCAAGCCTTATGATGACTCAGAATATGATGGCGCCTATCGTGGTATTTTTCCTCCTTCTTATGGCGTCACAGATGATAATGACCGCAATTTCCACGGAGAAGATAGACAAGACCCTTGAAACTTTGCTTTCAGCTCCCGTGTCAAGAGTGTCTGTGCTTACCGCAAAGATGATAGCCGCACTTATTGTAGCCCTGCTCAATGCAGCGTTTATGATAGTCGGATTTGTGTTCTATATTCAGGGTATCATGGGCAATGCCATGAGCGGAGAGCTTGCGGCAGCGCAGGGAGATGCGGCTTCCGCAATGACCGAAGCGCTCAACATCTCCGAGGCTATGACAGCTCTGGGACTTACACTCTCCCCCGGAAGCATCGTGCTGTTCGGTATTCAGCTGTTTCTGACCATTGCCATAGGACTTTCAGCTTCACTTATCCTCGGCGCAATGGCAACTGACGTAAAATCGGTTCAGACTCTTGTTCTGCCTATCATGATAACAACGCTGATACCCTTCTTTGTAACAATGTTCTCCGACGTAAATTCCCTTTCTCCCCTTTTTAAGACCATACTTTACATTATCCCCTTCACACATACCTATACGGCGCTGTCGAATATAATGTTCGGTCATATGGGAATGTTCTGGGCGGGACTTGCATATCAGCTGGTGTTCTTTATTGTGTGCATGTTCTTTGCGGTAAAGATGTTCACTACCGACAGGCTTTTCACTATGACGTTTAACCCCGTAAAAACACGTAAGAAAAAAGGCATATTCGGCGGTAAGGACGGCGGAAATGAAACAGCATGAGCCTTTTGAGCCGAAGCTTCGGAAAAATCTTCTGCTTGGGGTAACTACCTATCTGTTTGCTGCAGCGGTAATGCTGCTGTGGAAATTTCATGACCGTTTGGGTGTAGAGATATCCACGGTATGCATACTGACGGGCATCGCTCTGCTGATGATAATACTGGATATCGTCGGACGGAAAAACAGGACGGAAAATTACCGCTATGCAAAGGAACTGAAGGACAGTCGGGAGAAAATGTCCGACGAGGATTTCCGTGGCAGCGCTGTATTTTTTGAAAATGATGATAAATAATAATAAAACGGCAGGACGAACCTGTCGTTTTATTTTTATACGCCTACAATTCCTATCATATCAATATTCATTAAAAGACGTGTTTTCGGAAGGATTTTTTTGTGCAAAGGATTGAAAGTTTCAAAATCCTATTGCATATAATACCGTAAAGGTGTATAATATATCTAATGCGAAAAACATACGAAAGAAATATATTTTGTCGAGCAATGTATTCGGCATATGAATTTCTTTTCTCATATACGGTTGGGGCACAGCACCGACCGAGGATTTTGAAAGGACTGAAAAAGCAATATGGCAGAACGTTTCATCTACGCCGACAATTCAGCTACCACCTGCGTTACGCAGAGCGTTCTGAATGCAATGATGCCTTATTTTACAGAGCATTTCGGCAATCCGTCAAGCATATATAAGATAGGACGTGACGCAGGCTATGCGGTGGAGAATGCAAGGGAAAGGATAGCGGCAGTCTTCGGCTGCTCCCCTAAAGAGATATACTTCACAAGCGGCGGCTCCGAGGCTGACAACTGGGCGATAAAGGGCACGGCAATGCGTCTTGCCAAAAAGGGAAAGAAGCATATCATCACCACCGAATTTGAGCATCATGCAGTTCTCCACACCTGCAAGGATCTGGAGGAGCAGGGCTTTGAGGTCACATATCTGCCTGTTGGCGAAAAGGGTATGGTGACTGCGGAGCAGGTAAAGAACGCTATCCGTGAGGATACCGCTCTTGTGACAATAATGTATGCAAACAACGAGATAGGAACAATTCAGCCTATCCCCGAGATCGCTAAGGTTTGCAAAGAGAAGGGCGTGCTTTTCCATACCGATGCAGTTCAGGCGATCGGCAATGTGCCCATAAACGTTAAGGAGCAGAATATTGATATGATGTCCATGTCGGGACACAAGATACATGCTCAGAAGGGTATCGGCTTCCTTTACGTAAGAACGGGAGTGGCTCTGCCTAACCTTATCCACGGCGGCGCACAGGAAAGAAGCAGACGTGCGGGAACGGAAAATGTCCCTGCAATAGTCGGTCTTGCTCAGGCTGTTGAGGACGCCTGCAGAGATATCCCCGGAAAGGTTGCATCGGTTTCCAAGGTCAGAGATCATATCCGTGACGGTATTCTCAGCAGAGTTGAAGCCTGCCGCCTGAACGGAGATCCCGATTCAAGAATGTGCGGAAACGTGAATATAAGCTTTCTGGGCGTTGAGGGCGAATCCCTCCTGCTGCTGCTTGATATGAACGGAATATGCGCATCGAGCGGTTCGGCGTGCACGTCGGGTTCACTTGATCCCTCTCATGTTCTGCTGTCTTTGGGACTCCCCCACGAGATCGCACACGGCTCTCTCCGTCTGTCCATATCCGACGAAACCTCCATGGAGGACGCAGATTATATTATCGAAACGGTTGAAAAGGTCGTCAAGCGAATCAGGGATATGTCCCCTCTCTGGGAGGATATAAAGAACGGCAAGCCGGGCACGGAAAAGCTGCTGAAATATGTTTCTCCCCTCAGGAACTGATAAAATAAAAGGAGTGTATATAAATGCTTTACAGCGAAAAGGTAATGGATCACTTTGCAAATCCGAGAAACGTCGGAGAGATACCCGACGCTGACGGTATCGGCGAGGTTGGAAACGCCAAGTGCGGCGATATTATGAAGATGTATATCAAGGTGGATAACAACGTTATCACGGACGTTAAGTTCAAGACCTTCGGCTGCGGCGCAGCTGTTGCGACTTCTTCCATTGCAACGGAGATGATAAAGGGCAAGACCATTGACGAGGCATTGAAGCTTACGAACAAGGCGGTTGTGGAGGCTCTTGAAGGACTTCCGCCGCAGAAGCTTCACTGTTCGGTCCTTGCGGAGCAGGCAATGAAGAGCGCCGTTGCGGATTATTATAAGCGTCAGGGTATCGACCCCGAGCCTATCGTGGGCGTTATTCCCGAATGTGAGTCTTGTCATTAATATGACATATTGTCACTGATGTGACATATTGTTACTGATGTGAAGATTAATAAACCCGAAAAGAGTGTTTTGCTCTTTTCGGGTATTTTTGTTGTTGAAACAGAAAGCTCTAAAAAGTTACATCGTCAAAAACGTTCCACAGGAACGTTTTTGAGGAAAGATAATTCATTCTTGAAAGAAGGGGGGCGGTCTTGTACGCCCCCCTCGAAATGC
>JBJERW010000011.1:0-3653 GCA_051882475.1 Huintestinicola sp.
AATTCTTTGTGAATTCTTTCGCTTCCCTATTGATTTATTTATAGTTGGCTCCGTTGTTTTTGTATCATTGCAATAAAAATATTATACACTATATATAAAAATTTTTCAATAGGAAAGGTAGCCAACTGCGAAAAAATATGGTATAATAAGATCATGATCAATACGGAACAGCCGATTTTTTGAAACGGAGGATAAAGATGCTTACAGATATTGAGATCGCTCAGCAGGCAAAGATGCTGAAAATTACCGAAATTGCCGAAAATCTCGGAATAGACCCCGATGATATCGAGCCTTACGGACACTATAAGGCAAAGCTTTCGGAGGAGCTTTACAAAAAGACCGCCGACAAGCCCGACGGAAAGCTTATACTTGTTACAGCCATAAACCCCACCCCCGCAGGCGAGGGCAAGACAACTATATCCGTAGGTCTTGCGGAGGCAATGGCAAAGATAGGAAAGAAAGCCGTTCTTGCGCTGAGAGAACCGTCCCTCGGACCTGTTTTCGGAATCAAGGGCGGAGCTGCAGGCGGCGGATACGCTCAGGTAGTCCCCATGGAGGATATCAACCTTCATTTTACGGGAGATATGCACGCAATAACATCGGCAAACAACCTTCTCTGCGCATTGCTGGATAATCATATGCAGCAGGGGAATGTCCTCGGCATCGACCAGCGCCGCATTATGATAGATCGCTGCATGGATATGAATGACCGTGCGCTGAGAAATATTGTTGTGGGCATGGGCGGAAAGATAAACGGTATTCCCCGTCAGGACAGCTTCAGAATAACCGTTGCAAGCGAGGTCATGGCTATACTCTGCCTTGCCTCCGACCTTGACGACCTTAAAAAGCGTCTGGGCAGTATCCTTGTTGCCTACACCTACGGCGGTGAGCCTGTTTACGCCCGTGATTTGGGAGCGGAGGGCGCAATGACAGCTCTTCTCAAGGACGCTTTGAAGCCGAATCTCGTTCAGACTCTTGAAAACACTCCCGCTCTCATGCACGGAGGACCTTTTGCAAACATCGCTCACGGCTGCAACTCGGTAAGAGCCACAAAGCTTGCCCTCAAGCTGGGAGATTACTGCATTACCGAAGCAGGCTTCGGCGCAGATCTTGGCGCTGAGAAGTTCTGCGACATCAAGTGCAGATTTGCGGGACTCAAGCCCTCCTGCGCAGTTATCGTTGCGACTATCCGTGCCCTCAAATATAACGGCGGCGTGCCTAAGGCTGAGCTTACGGAAGAAAATGTGGATGCGCTCGCAAAGGGTATCGTAAATCTCCGCACACATATCGAGAACATGAGAAAATTCGGTCTGCCCGTTGTCGTTGCCATCAACCGCTTCCATACCGATACCGACGCAGAAATAGAATATATCAAGAGCTTCTGCACGGAAATGGGCGTTGAAGTATCTCTTGCAGAGATATTTGCAAAGGGCGGCGAAGGCGGAAAAGACCTTGCCGAAAAGGTTTGCAGAACTATCGAAACCGCAGACGGAAGCGCTGATTTCCGTCAGATATATGATACTGAGCTTTCCATCAAGGAAAAGCTTGACATTATCGCAAAGGAGATATACCGTGCCGACGGAGTGAACTACACTTCTCAGGCTGAGAAGGCTATTGCTGAGATCGAAAAGCTCGGCTTCGGAAATACCCCCGTATGCGTTGCAAAAACCCAGTATTCCCTCTCCGACGACCCTGCAAAGCTTGGAAAGCCCGAAAACTTTACAATTACCGTCCGTGACGTTAAGCTTTCCGCAGGCGCAGGCTTTGTTGTTGCCCTCACAGGGGATATCATGATAATGCCCGGACTGCCCAAGGCTCCCGCAGCTCTCAAGATAGACTGCGACAACAACGGAAATATCAGCGGACTGTTCTAAGGCTGATAAAGAATAAAAAAACAATCTGAGCCTGTACCGCTTTGCTCCCGATCCTTTTCGGGAATGCTGCGGTATAGGCTCAAATTTTTTGTGCGGCTTATTGTTATATTTGCTAAAAATCTGATGCGAAAATAGTCACTTTCGTGTAAAGAGTTTGAATGTTACAATAAATTAACTGTGTCTTAAATTTAGGTACATATGTGAATAATATAATTAAATTAAATGCTTTAGAGTAATCTGTGCCCTGTTCCGACATTATTTTCAGGGTGCCTGTATTTCATTAAAAAGGAGTAATTGGAAATGTCTGTTGATTCACTTAAGATCCTTATATGCGACGACTCCATGCTCGTGCGCAAAAAGCTTACATCGGCTCTTAACTCCCTCGGTGTGAGCGAGGTTTACGAGGCAGCCGACGGAGAGCAGGCTGTCAGCAAGTTTAAAGAGGTAAGACCCGACCTTACTCTCATGGATATCGTTATGCCGAAGATCAACGGCGTTGACGCTCTGAAAGCGATACTTTCCGTTGACAGCAAGGCAAAGGTCGTTATGGCTTCCTCCGTGGGAACTCAGGAAAACCTTCGTGACGCTATAAATGCGGGAGCTTTTGATTTTCTTCAGAAGCCTATCTCCGAGGAGCAGCTCAAGACGCTTATCGGAAAGCTTGCCAAGTAATTATTTCGGCAGGTTTTAGGGGGAGATTCCTCCGACCGTTCTTTACATATCATTTTTTATGGGAGGAATTGTATGTTTACGCAATTTTTCGGAAATTACTTATTAAATAAAGGTCTTGTTACTCCTGCTCAGCTTTCCGACGCACTTGCCGTTCAGAAAACGACCCGTCTGAAGCTTGGTGTTCTTGCCATAAATGCAGGATATATGACGGCAGAGCAGGTCGAGCAGGTCCATGCCGAGCAGCAGCGTGTGGACAAGCGTATCGGCGATATCGCCTGCGATATGGGTTACCTTACTCATGAGCAGGTCGAACAGCTCCTCTCATCTCAGGGAGAGGCTCATCTCCAGCTTGGACAGGCTCTCGTTGATATGGGCGCAATGACAAATGCGCAGTTTGCGGACGCTCTTAACAGCTACAAGACGGAAAACAGTCTGACAGATGTTGATTTTTCAAACACTCATGCCGATAAGATCAAGGACATCATCAAGAAATTCTATGATTTTTCGGGCGAGGAAAATGCCGATATGTATCTTGAATATGTGACCCTGCTTTTCAAGAACATTATCCGTTTCATCGGAGATGACTTTACTCCCATGGCAGCCGAAAAGCTTCCTTCGGTGACGGTGGATCTTGCTTCGGTTCAGGTAATGGAAGGCGCACTGCCCTGCCTTACGGTGATCGATGGCAAGGAACCTGCTTATGTGGGCTTTGCATCACGCTATGCAGGAGAGTCCCTTATCGAAGCGGACGAAATGACTGATGCCGCAAACGGAGAATTCCTCAACCTTCACAACGGACTTTTCTCCGTTAACGTTTCAAACGAAACAGGCAGGGAGATAAAGCTTCTTCCTCAGGCAACAAAGAGAGCGGAGAGCATTTCGGGCAAGAGCGCAGTTTACAGAATGCCTCTTGTATTCCCCTTCGGAACGGTTAATTTTCTTATTGCACTGTAATATATTGTAATACATAAAAATCGGGCGGACAAAGGATTTAATTTTTCCTTTGTCCGCCTTTAGTCTGTCGAAAAAGTTAGATAGCAAAATATACTATGGTTACTAATCGGAGCAAAAGTTTCGCTCAAGCCTTTTCCAAAGGCTTGCAGGGGT
>JBJERW010000012.1:0-3644 GCA_051882475.1 Huintestinicola sp.
TACCATAAGAAAAAATGATATGGTGCTTAAATCAAAGGTCAGCGACCTTACATATGCCCTTAACGTACAGATGAAGCTTAATATCAACACATATCTTTCAAAGCTTGAATCCGTTTCGACGCTGGTTTTCGGTACGGAGGAGGCGGTCAGCTATTATTCATCTCCCGATAATGCAGATCAGTATGAGGCTCTCAACACGGAAAAGCTTATTTCGGACAAGCTTTATGACCTGTGCATAATGGAAAACTATGTGGATTTTTTCATAGTCTACAGCGATGACCACACTGTCGGAAAGGTATCAAACGGAACCACAAAGCTCTTCGGCGACGGCCTTTACAATGATATGGCACAGACCGTTACAAGAAACCGTTCCAGGGACGGCTGGTCAACAGGCTACAATGATGATTTCAGACGCATTTATTATGTCAAGCGTGTAAATGACAACGCCTTGATGGTGGTGTCATTTTATACATCCGAGCTGGAAAATGTTTTTGTCCGCCCGGATGACATGCGTGATACTGCCGTAAGACTTGTTAATGAAGACCATTATATTATGTATTCCAGCGAAAATGAGGAAACTGGAACCAAGCTGCCTGCCGAGATACTTGACAGGATAGGCGGCAGCACCTCTGCGGCATTTATGGACGATGATTACCTTATCACCGTCAATACCTGTGCCGACAGCTGGTATGTCATCTGCTCCGCTCCCACGAAGATAATCCTTGCCGAGCGGAATGTGGTCATCAGATATACAATTATTATCACAGCAGTTACATCGGTCATCGCAATGTTACTCGGTACGCTCCTGTCCATTTACGTTACCAATCCTGTTAACCAAATCGTCACAAAGCTTAACACCCAGGCGAACATTGACAGGCTTACAGGCATTTACAACAAGCTTTCCTTTGAGGAGAATACCGAATATATGCTGGCAAATGCAGGAAAGGGTGAGCGGCACGCCGTTATCCTCCTTGATGTAGATAATTTCAAGGGGGTCAATGATAATCTGGGACACGCTTACGGCGACAAGGTGCTTGCTGACATAGGCAGCATTCTAAGGGTGACCTTCGGCTCAGCCGACTGCCTCGGAAGAATCGGCGGAGATGAATTCGGAGTTCTGCTTAATATCCCCGAAAGCAGCCAGAACGATCATATGACGTTTATAAACGAGAAATGCCGTGCTCTCTGCGACACATTCCATGACAAATACACAGGCTGCAACGGGGATTACAAGATATCCGCAAGCATCGGCGCTGCGGTATTTCCCGACGACGGAAAAAGCTTTGCCGAGCTTTACAAATGCGCCGATACCGCACTTTACTCCTCCAAGCATAAGGGCAAGGACACTTTTACCTTTTACAGCGATGTAAAGGAGGGTGATGAAAATGCATAAAAGAAAGCTTATATCCCTGTCGGCGGCGCTGCTTTTGCTCACTTCATGCGCCTCGGAGCCTGTAGTCATCAATCAGGAGGAATACACCGAAATATCCCTTTCATGGTGGGGAAACGATACGAGAACTGAATATACTCTTGCAGCGGTAAAGAAGTTTGAACAGCTCCACCCCGATATTCGTGTAAAATGCAGCTACTCCGAATGGTCGGGCTATCAGACGAGATACAACATTCAGATGATGTCGGATACGGAATCAGATGTCATGCTCATAAACTTTCCGTGGCTGGACAAATATTCTGCCGACGGAAACGGCTACTATGATATTTATGAACTGAGCGATATCTTTGACCTTTCGCAGTTTTCTGAAAGCGAGCTGAGCTTCGGCATAAGAAACGGAAAGCTCAACGCCGTTCCGATAGCGCTGAATACGCAGACTGTATATTACAACAAAACCATTTACGACAGCTTCGGTCTGGCGCTTCCCGAAACGTGGGAAGATCTCTTCGATGCGGCAAAGGTGATGGGGGACGAGGTTTATCCGATTTCCATGCCTTCAAAATCCGCTTTGTTCTTCATAACCGCATACACCGAGCAGCAGAGCGGAAAGCAGTTCATATCCGAGGACGGACAGCTTGGCTTCGGTAAAGAAGAATTTGGGATAATGCTCGATTTTTACTGCGAGCTTATAAACGGGCACGTTATGCCTCAGGTGGAATACTTTGACAAAAACGACATCAGAAACGGAAAATATGCAGGTGCGGTGGCGTGGCTCAGTGACGCAGAAAATTACATGGGTCCCGCCCGTGAGGACGGAAATGAGATAGTCGTAGGCAGCTACACGGGCTGCTTGGACGGCGTTAAAGGCTGGTACACAAAGCCTGCGACCCTTTATGCGGTGAGTGCCGAGACCGAAAATCCAAAGGAAGCGGCGCTGCTCCTTGATTTTCTCCTTAACAGTGACGAAATATCCGAGCTTCAGGGCATCGAAAAGGGTATACCTCTGAGCCGTTCTTCCAGAAATTATCTCGAACAGCATGATATGCTAAAGGGACTCCACTATGACGCATTTTGCCTGATGAGCGCAAATATTGATTCAATGGCGCTTATTCATCCCTTTATGGAGAACACAGATATGCTTGATGTTTTTCAGGAAGCCTGCAACGCCGTGTTTTACGGTAAGGCGGACACCGAGGAAAAGTCAGCAGAGCTTTATGAGCAGTTTAATGTAATTCTTAACGGATAAACAGCAAAGGTGTGATACCGTCACAGCGGTATCGCACCTTTTGCTGTTTTATTCGGCTGAACTTTTTAGGTTCAATGTACTTTATCTTTCAACAGGATTAAGCAGCACATCATCAATAGTTCCCCAGCCCTTAGCATCACAGGAAATTGCAATGCCGACGGTTATCTCTCCGCTTTCAACAGTAATATTTTTTATGGAAGGCGACTGCCAATTTGCCCAGCCTACAACGCCAGTTTCCTGAGTATATTCCTTTCCGTCGGCAATTGCATAAATGTACATCGTATCATTTGCGCAGTCGCCGCCTTGGAGCGACAGCGAGAAATTATATGCACCCGGCTTGAGATTTTTTACGGTCTGTTCAAGCTTGAAATCCACCTTGTTTTCGGAATAGAAATGGAAAGAAATATTTCCCGTCTTTGCGTCGGTGGATTTATCCTGAAAATCAAGCTCGGTCGTAACATCATTTACGTTTATGATATTCCACATGGAATGATCGCTGTTTTCAAAGCTGTAATTCTCGATATAATTAGGCTCGACCATGGAAACGGTACACTTGACGGGCATTCCGTCGGCTGTGCCGTTTACCGTATAGTCGTTTGCCCCGCAGCTCTGCATCAGGCTTTCATCATAGCTTTCCCATTCGACCTTTACCTGCTTTCTCTCGCCGTTATTGTATATGGCGTCGGCGGTTTCGGGGAGAACAATATCATCTCCCAGACGTATTATCGTCATACAATCGGATATTGCGTCAATTTTAATGTCGGTAACAGTGCCCGTGTAAACATAACCGAAGGTTTTAAGGGATTCCAGCGGAGTGCCGTCATTTGCAAACAGTGCCTGATTATCCCAGCTTGAACCGCCGTAATATTTGCCTGCGTCACCCGGGTCATATTCCGCAGAATAGCTTGACGCCCAGCCTGAGCCGAACTGCTCCCAGAGCACCAGTCGGTCGTCATAATTATTTCCCGGAACAGGTATCCATGCAGGCTCCCAGTAGCATACGCCGAT
>JBJERW010000013.1:0-3633 GCA_051882475.1 Huintestinicola sp.
TGACTGCGTTCTATCTGCCACCTTTGTCTATAGAACGGTCAAAGATTAGTATAAAACGGAGGAATGATGCTTATGAAAAAGAAAAAGATAGGTTCTGCCTCAAAAATTTTTATCGGACTTGTTCTCGGCGCAGTAACGGGTATCATACTGAATTATTTTGTGCCTTCGGGATTTTTCAGAGATGATCTTCTTGTGGACGGGATTTTTTATATAATCGGAAACGGTTTTCTGCGGCTTATGAAAATGCTTGTGGTGCCGTTGGTGTTTACATCGCTGATATGCGGAAGCTCCTCGATGGGCGACACGAAAGCTCTGGGTAAGGTAGGAGTAAGAACTGTCGGTTTTTATCTTTTTACAACTGCCGCAGCGGTAGTGGTGGCAATAACCGTGTCGCATATGATCGACCCCGGCGTGGGACTTGACATGAACGCCATAGTGCCCTATGAAACGACTGCGTCGGAAAGCATGGGGCTTGCGGACACTCTGCTGAATATTATTCCCGAAAATCCATTTAATGCTCTGTCAAGCGGAGTTATGCTCCAAATCATATTCTTTGCGCTTATCACGGGCGTTCTCCTTGCAGGAATGGGGGAGAGCGGAGAGCTTTTGCTGAAATTTGCGAATCAGGCAAGCGACCTTATGATGAAAATGACCATGCTTGTTATGAAGGCTGCCCCTGCGGGAGTTTTCTGCATGATAGCAAGGACCTTTTCGGGGCTTGGCTTTGATGCATTTGTTCCTCTGCTGAAATATATGGGCAGCGTTACCGCAGGTCTTGCGGTTCAGTGCTTTGTGGTCTATATGCTTATGCTCTACTTTTTTACAAGGCTTAACCCTTTGAAATTTCTGAAAAAATTTCTGCCTGTTATGGGATTTGCTTTTTCTACGGCAGCCTCCAATGCCACTATCCCCATGTCTATCGAAACTCTCGACGAGCAGATGGGCGTTTCGCAGAAAATTTCATCCTTTACTATCCCTCTGGGCGCAACCATAAATATGGACGGCACATCTATAATGCAGGGAGCGGCGGTGGTTTTTGCGGCGCAGGCATACGGGATAGAGCTTGGACTGAAAGGCTATCTTACGGTCATTGCAACGGCTACCATTGCTTCGATAGGTACGGCAGGCGTTCCGGGAGTGGGACTTATAACCTTGTCGATGGTATTTGAATCGGTGGGGCTTCCCATTGAAGCCATAGCGCTTATAATGGGCATCGACCGCATACTTGATATGCTGCGTACTGCGGTAAATATAACCGGGGACGCCGTATGCACGACTATTGTGGCGCACCGCAGCAATTATCTTGATGCCGATGTTTTCAACGGGGCAAAATAAATTAGGGTGTGTTGACAATATCCGAAATGTTCGGATTGCAAGCAGATTTTCCATATTTCAAGGCAATTTTCCGCAGTAATACTTGCGTATTGCAAGGAAAATTAACGCAGAAGGATAGAAAATATGCTGCAAGACGGGCGTTGAGCGGAAGTGTCAACACACCCTACAGTATCCGTTCAATGCAAGGGCAGGGGGCGGATATTTTTTTACATTATCGGGAGCTTTCCTTTTCCGCAAGTGTCCACGGGATAGTATCGGAGCCGGTACTTCTGCCGTTGAGAATGTCAACAAGCTTTTGGGCGGCGATGGTGCCAATGTTCAGATCGCCGTAGGAAAGAGATGTTATCTTTACGGGTGACATTTCGCTCAGGCTGCTGTTGTCAAAGCTTACCACCGCAATATCCTCGGGCACTCTTTTTCCGTGCGCCGTAAGATATTTTATAAGCATGAATGCTATCTCGTCATTATAGCACACAACAGCAGTCGCATCGCCGATAGATGAAAGAACATCTCCCGAACCGTCGAATAACCTGTCCTTTGTTTCGGTCGTATACCATACAGTCTTGCTGTCGGAAACGAGGAGCTTGTTGTCAAACATAGCCGAAATATAGCCCGAATAACGCTCATGTCCCTGAATATCATCGGCTTTGAATATTGACGCTATGCTTTTGTGACCCTTTTTAAGCAGATAGGTCACAAGCTCATATCCGCCCCTGCGGTTGTCCGCACAAACATACAGCGGACCTTTCAGCCTCGGATAGCAGCTGTTGAAGAATACTATAGGAATGTTCATTCGGGAGAGCTTTTCGTATAGGTCGATGTTCGGATTTGGGAGAGCAGTTTTTGTGCCCTCCACAAGTATGCCTGCAACGGGATTTTTCAGGATATCCTCAAGTATCCTCCTCTCGTTGCATATGCTGTTCCTTGTGGCGGAAAGCATGGCGGAATATTTGTTTTTGGACAGCACTTCCTCAACTCCTCTGAGCTGACCGGGGAAGATATAGTCGTCAATATATGTTACAATTACAGATACCTTCCTGCTGCCTGCCGCAGGGTTTTTGATTTTTACGACCGAGCCGCTGCCCTGTTTTTTTTCGATAATGTCCTGCTCTTCAAGTATGGAAAGAGCCTTTCTTACAGTCTGCCTGCTAACGCCGTATATTTTAGTGAGCTGTTCTTCCGTGGGAAGGAGCGTTCCTCCGAGGTAATGCGATGAGCGTATATCGTCGGAAAGGGAATTTGCCACATATTCATATTTTTTCAATATCGGTCACTCCAAAACAATACAAATATTTCAATATAAATGATACAACTTAAAATACAATTTGTCAAGAGTATGATATGATATAATAACATATTTTTTTGAGAAAGCAAATCGGTATGTGAATAATAACCATGATACTTCTGTAAATGATGTGTAATTTGTACATTGCAATTATAATGACCTTGTGATAGAATATTATCAAACAATGAGAATAGATGCAAATATGCTGAATTTGTATTTAATTCGGAAATTTGTATTTAAATCTGAGCAGTAACATAATAACATAATAACATATGAAAGGAACGTATCTGAATGAACAAGCTTTATTTCATAACAGGCAGTCAGGACCTTTACGGTGAAGAAACCCTCAGACAGGCAGCAGCTGACAGCAGGGAAATGGCGGCATTTTTAAGCGACAAGCTGGACGATATCTCTGAGGTATGCTTCGAGCCTGTTGTAACAACCGCTGCGGAGGCTGAAAATGTTTGCGTAAAGGCATCTGCCGACAAGGATTGTATCGGCGTTATCATGTGGATGCACACCTTCTCTCCTGCAAAAATGTGGATAAGAGCGCTTAAAGCACTGAGTAAGCCTATGCTCCATCTTCACACACAGTACAACGAAAAGCTGCCCTATGACAGCATTGATATGGATTTCATGAATCTGAATCAGTCCGCTCACGGCGACCGTGAGTTCGGCTTCATCTGCACAAGGCTCGGCATAAAGCGTGAGGTCGTTGTGGGATATTACCGCCATGATGATGTTATCTCAAAAATACGCAGCTTTGCCCATGCTGCCGCCGCAGTCAATTTCGGCAGGACCATGAAGGTCGCAATGCTCGGAAACAATATGCGTGATGTTGCTGTCACCGATGGCGACAGGGTGGAAAGTGAGATACGCTACGGCTGGAACGTGAACTATTACGGCATCGGAGATGTTGCTGCAATTGCAGATAATGTTACCGATACCGAGATAGACGCAAAGCTTGCCGAATATAACGAAAAGTATACTATGGCGACCGACAATGAGGCTGC
>JBJERW010000014.1:0-116099 GCA_051882475.1 Huintestinicola sp.
CAAATGGAGAAATTACCCTTTGCGGATTTATTTCGATCGTGCTTTTATCGGCGGAGTTTTTTCTGCCAATGAGAAAGCTTGGCTCATATTTTCATATCGCAATGAACGGCATGGCGGCGAGCGATAAGATTTTTCACCTGCTTGACCTGCCCGAAGCCGAGGACGGAAAATTTGCCGTTGATTCGGGAAATATCTCATTTGACAGCGTGAATTTTTCCTATGACGACAGCCGTGAGATACTGAAAAATATATCAATGGATTTCCCCGAAAAAAGCTTTACCGCAATCATCGGCGAGAGCGGCTGCGGAAAAAGCACGGCAGCAGGTATCTTGTCGGGAAAAAACAAGGGCTACACAGGCAGCGTAAAGCTGGGCTGCATTGAGCTTCGTGATATATCCGAAAAAAGCCTTACGAAAAACGTTACACTCATAAGCTGCGGCAGCTATATCTTTGGCGGAACTGTTCGTGAAGCGCTGCTAATGGCGGACGAAAACGCAGATGATGAAAAGCTTTGGAGCGTTCTCGAAAGAGTGCGTCTTGCGGAATTTTTCAAAGGCGAAAAGGGACTTGATACGCAGCTTTCACCGGGAGGTGCAAACTTATCGGGCGGTCAGCGTCAGCGTCTTGCCCTTGCGAGAGGAATTCTGCATGACAGCAGTATCTATATTTTCGATGAAGCCACATCAAATATCGACGTTGAGAGCGAGGAATGTATACTCTCGGAAATTCGCAAAATGTCCGCCGAAAAAACAGTGATAATGATAACCCACCGTCTTGCAAACGCCGTCAATGCGGACAGGATATACGCCTTTGAAAAGGGACGTATCGCCGAATGCGGTACACATTTCGAGCTTGTGAGAAGCAGCGGAGTATACGGCAGACTGTGGGAAAAGCAGTCCGCCCTTGAAGCCATAGGAGGTATATGTGAAACGAAGTAAAATAAAAATCATGCTCTCTCTGGGAGCGATAGCAAAGCCGCTGCTGTACATAATGATACCTGCGGTCCTAATGGGCGTGGCAGGGTATCTCTGCGCCGAATTTATCACAATTCTCGGCGGATATGCTGCAGCGAATATCCTCGGATTTGAAACGGCTCTTTCTCTGAAAAATATCCTTGTCATTATCGGAATAATCGCCGTTTTGCGTGGCGTTCTCCATTATGCGGAGCAGTATTCAAATCACTATATCGCATTCAAGCTTCTTGCCATACTTCGTGACAAGGTGTTCGGAAAGCTGCGTGAACTGTGTCCCGCAAAGCTTGAATGCAAGGACAAGGGCAGCCTTATTTCCGTTATAACTTCGGATATTGAACTGCTTGAGGTCTTTTACGCTCACACAATTTCGCCCATCGCAATAGGCGTGATAACTTCTGCGATAATGGCTGCTTTTATCGGGCAATATCATTTTTCACTTGGTATAATTGCCGCAGCAGCATATATTTTTGTAGGCGCAGTAATTCCCGTTATCATCTCAAAAATATGCGGTGCCGCCGCCGAGGATTTCCGCAGAGAAAACGGAAAATTAAGCGGCTCTGTCCTTGAAACTCTTTACGGAATATCGGAAATTATCCGTTTCGGCGCAGGGGAAAAGCGCATTTCAGAAATGGAAAAGCGCACGGAAAAGCTGTCCGAAAAGGACAGGATATTAAAGCGGAATAATGGCATATGCTCTGCCCTGACTACCGTTTCAGTGACCCTTTTTCCGATAATAATTCTTGCGGTTTCGGCAGCTTTGTATCGTAACAATATCATCGGCTTTGACGGTGTGATAATTCCCACAATTGCAATGTTTTCGACCTTCGGACCCGTTATCGCACTTGCAAATTTGGGCGGAGGATTACAGCAGACCTTCGCCGCAGCGGACAGAGTCCTTGACATACTTGAAGAAAAGCCTTCGGTCCCCGAGATCACAGAGGGCGCAGAAATAAAATTCACCGGTGCAAACGCAAATAACATCAGCTTTTCCTACGGCGATGAAAAGGTGCTGGACGGTATTTCTCTTGACATACCGAAAAGCGGAATCATCGGCATAACGGGAAAAAGCGGCAGAGGCAAATCCACGCTTTTGAAGCTTTTTATGCGCTTCTGGGAAACAAGCTCGGGCAGGATATTTATTTCGAGCAAAAATATCAATTCTATCAAGACAAATTCTCTCAGAAACTGCGAAAGCCTTGTAACGCAGGATACCCATATTTTCAAGGACACTATTGAAAACAATATTAAGATCGCAAAGCTTGACGCAACTCATGAAGAAATAGAAATTGCCTGCAAAAAGGCTTCCATACACGATTTTATTATGTCACTTCCCAAAGGATATGAAACGGAAGCGGGGGAGCTTGGCGATATGCTTTCGGGCGGTGAAAAGCAGCGTATCGGAGCGGCGAGAGCATTTCTGCACGACTCGGACTTTATGCTTTTCGACGAGCCAACAAGCAATCTTGATGCACTTAACGAAGCAGTCATATTGAAATCAATTGCGGAACAGAAGGATAAAAAAGCTGTTCTGCTGGTTTCCCACAGAGCCTCCACAATGCGCATTGCGGATAAGGTTTATTCCGTTGAAAACGGGAGGAAATGCTGATGAAAGCACAGGACAAGCGTGACCGTGAAAAGCGTATCGTTACGGAGATGATACGGCTTTACTGCCGAAAAAATCACCATAGCAAAACGCTTTGTGCCGAATGCAAGGCTCTTGCGGAATATGCTTCTCAGAGAAGTGAAAAATGCCCCTTTATGGAAGCGAAAACCTTCTGTTCAAACTGTAAGGTGCATTGCTACAAGTCCGAAATGCGTGAAAAAATTCGCACCGTCATGCGCTTTTCGGGACCGAGAATGATCTTATATCACCCGATAATTGCGGTGCGGCACGTTATAGAATCAAAGAAGGAAAAAAGGAGTTTATAATGAAGTTAAAAAAGATAATTTATGTTGTTGTGGGCTGTATCGGACTGGGACTTGGAGCATTGGGAGCGGTACTTCCTTTGCTGCCTGCGTTCCCGTTTCTGATGCTGGCAGCGTTCTGCTTTGCAAGAAGCTCGGAAAAGCTGGACAACCGGTTCAGAAGCACAAAGCTCTACAAAAACAATCTTGAAAGCTTTGTGCAGGGCAGGGGAATGACAAGGAAAACCAAAATCAAAATTATGATAACGGTAACGCTCCTTATGTCCGTGGGATTTGTAATGATGGGCAGCGTTCCCGTTGGCAGAATGGTTCTTTTATGCGTTTGGGTGTTCCATATCATTTATTTCATGTTCGGCGTGAAAAATTGCGAATAATTTTTCAAAATCCCTTGACAAATCAACTCAGATGAGGCATGATAACAGTGTTACGTAACAATGTTATCAAGGCGGTGAGAGGTTGAAAGCTGACAGGGAAACACGGGAGCTGCTGCTCGAAAGCGGCAAAAAGGAGTTCCTCGAAAAGGGCTATATGAAAGCTTCTCTGCGGAAAATATGCGCCGATGCGGGCGTTACCACGGGTGCGCTTTACTTCTTTTTCAAGGACAAGGAGGACCTGTTCGGAGCAATTGCCGAGCCTCCGCTGAAGGAGCTTACCGAGATCCTGAACGATCATTTTTCTGCCGATGTCGAAGCGATCTCGCAGGAACACTCGATCGACGGCATGAATGCTCACGAGCTTGTGGATCACGATGAATTTGTTATGCGTCTTGTTCATCATGTTTACAGCAATTATGACGCATTTATCCTGCTGCTTACAAAGTCGCAGGGAACAAAATATGAAAACAGCGTTGACAGTCTTGTGGATGCCATTGAGCAGTTTTATCTTGCAATGTCGGAGAAAATAGGTGCTCATTACGGCGCAAAGGTCAACCGATATATGCTTCACTGGCTTAGGCGGTCTTGACACAATGGATTCGGGTTCGGTAAAGGTGGACGGTAAGGAAATTTTCGGACTTAAACCAAATGCACTTTCCGATTACCGCCGTGATACCGCAGTTGTTGCTGTGGGTGCGCTTATTGCCATACCGGTTTCCAAGTTGTTTATGGACGCAATTTATCCTTATGCTATCTCAAATATTGCCTGCGGAATGAACCTTCATTTTCCGTGGTATATGTATGCTGCGATCTATATTGGAATTATGCTGATATACTTCGGGGTCAACGGTCTGCTTACCGCTAAGCTGAAAAAGATCACTCCTGCGGAAAAATACAAAAACTATCCTCCGTTTGAACGGGTAACGAAAACAACTGTCCATATCAAAAAAATTTAACCATGTAAATTTTAATATGTCCCCTATGCCTTTTTTATATTTCTAAAAAAAACGGCTATATGGTATCATTATGTTAAGTGCAGAAAAAGTGGGTTTTGCATCAATACAGTGTTTTACCGTCATATTTTCAGGCTGTCAAAGACTTTTTGGGAGAGGCCTTTTTCAGCATTGTGACAGTAATCGGGTATATACGGGAAGCCGCTGAAAAAATCGTTTGTTTGGCTTGCTTTGCATCAAAAAACAGCGTTTCCTTAGCCGCAAATTTTTATGAAAGGAACAGTGCAGAATGTTTAAGATCGTTAAAAAAGAAGCACTTAATCCAACTGTAACCCTTATGGAGATCGAAGCTCCCGCAGTTGCAAAAAAAGCAGAGCCGGGTCAGTTCATTATCCTCAGAACCGATGCCGACGGAGAAAGAATTCCTCTTACGGTTGCGGATTTTGACCGTGAAAAGGGAACGGTCACTATCATTTTCCAGATCGTCGGAGCTACGACAGAAAAGCTCAACCATATGAACGAGGGTGACTTTATTCAGGATTTCGTTGGCCCTCTCGGAAAGGCTACCGAAACAGACGGACTTAAAAAGGTCGCTGTTGTCGGCGGAGGAGTAGGCTGCGCAATTGCATACCCCGTGGCAAAGAAGCTTCATGACCTGGGCTGCACAGTCCACTCTATCGTAGGCTTCAGAAACAAGGATCTTGTTATCCTTGAGGACAAGTTCAAGGCTTGCTCGGACAAGCTCTGCATGATGACCGACGACGGCTCATACGGCACAAAGGGACTTGTTACAAACGCTCTCAAGGAGCTTATCGACAGCGGCGAGCAGTATGACGAGGTCATTGCTATTGGTCCCCTGATAATGATGAAATTTGTCTGCCAGACAACAAAGGAATACGGCATAAAGACTATCGTTTCCATGAACCCTATCATGATCGACGGAACGGGAATGTGCGGCGGCTGCCGTCTTACCGTTGGCGGAGAAACAAAGTTTGCCTGTGTTGACGGCCCCGATTTTGACGGACATCTTGTTGACTTTGCCGAGGCTATGGAACGTTCGACCATGTACAAGCCTTTCGAGCGTGCAAAGCACGAGGAAACCTGTAATCTGTTCAAGGGGGTAAACTGATATGCCAAATATGTCGCTGAAAAAGAATCCAATGCCTTCCCAGGAGCCTGACGTAAGAAATAAGAACTTTATGGAGGTAGCTCTCGGCTACGAGGCAGATATCGCTGTTGACGAGGCTCAGAGATGCCTTCACTGCAAGAATATGCCCTGTGTTGCGGGCTGCCCCGTAAATATTGATATCCCCGGCTTCATCAAGGAGATCGCCGAGGGAAGATTTGAAGAGGCTTATCAGGTCATTTCCCGTTCAAGTGCTCTTCCCGCAGTCTGCGGAAGAGTATGTCCTCAGGAGAGCCAGTGCGAGGGCAAGTGCGTAAGAGGAATCAAGGGCGAGCCTGTTGCTATCGGCCGTCTTGAAAGATTTGCTGCGGACTATCACAACGCAAACTTCGAGGGCGAGGCTGTAAAGCCTGAGCCAAACGGCAAAAGGGTCGCAGTTATCGGCGCAGGTCCTTCGGGACTTACCTGTGCAGGCGACCTTGCAAAGAAGGGCTATGCCGTAACGGTTTACGAGGCTCTTCACCTTGCAGGCGGAGTTCTTGTTTACGGTATCCCCGAATTCAGACTTCCCAAGAGCATAGTTCAGCGTGAGATAGACGGTCTTAAGGCTATCGGCGTTGATATCGAAACAAATATGGTGATCGGAAAAACTCTTACTATAGACGAGCTTTTCGATGAAGGCTACAGCGCCGTATTTATTGGTTCGGGCGCAGGTCTGCCGAGATTTATGAATATCCCCGGAGAAAACCTCAAGGGTGTATATTCCGCAAACGAGTTCCTTACAAGAGTTAACCTTATGAAGGCTTACAAGGACGGAAGCGATACGCCTATCAAGCAGAACAAGAAGGTCGCAGTCGTAGGCGGCGGAAACGTTGCAATGGACGCAGCCCGTTCCGCTCTTCGTCTTGGTGCGGAAGAGGTCTACATAGTATACCGCCGTGGTGAAGCTGAGCTTCCTGCAAGAGCAGAGGAGATCGAGCACGCTAAGGAAGAGGGCATCATCTTCAAGACCCTTACAAACCCTGTGGAGATACTTGGCGGCGAGGACAAGTTCGTAAACGGCATCAAGTGCGTATCCATGGAGCTTGGCGAGCCTGATGCATCGGGCAGACGCCGTCCCGTTGTTATCGAGGGCAGCGAGCACGTTATTGATGTTGACTGCGTTATCATGGCAATAGGCACATCGCCCAATCCTCTTATCAGAAACACTACGGAGGGACTTGAAACCAACAAGCACGGCTGTATCGTTACTCAGGACGAGTCGGGTCTGACCTCCCGTGAGGGCGTATATGCAGGCGGCGACGCAGTTACGGGCGCTGCAACGGTTATCCTTGCAATGGGCGCAGGAAAATCCGCTGCTGCTGCTATTGACGAGTATCTCAGCAATAAGTAATTGCTCCGAATAATTTTATAAATTTCTCTTTCACCGTATCCGATATCGGGTACGGTGAAGCTGTTTGTATGCCATAAACGTGAAGCCGAAAGCTATGCGAGGTAAATATGAAAAAGTTTATAATCAACGCCAACGACGCAGGACAGCGTGTGGATAAGTTCATACAGAAAGCCGTGCCCCTCCTGCCCCAAAGCATGATGTACAAGGGCATACGCACCAAAAACATCAAGCTCAACCGCAAGCGCTGCGAGATATCCACACGGCTTTCAGAAGGGGACGTGCTGGAGCTTTATCTGAATGACGAATTTTTCGGGGAAGCAAGTGGGGGAGAACCCGAATTCATGAAAGCGCCGCCTAATATCTCCGTGGTTTACGAGGACGAAAATATCCTGCTCATGGACAAGAAGAACGGTCTTGTGGTACATGAGGACAACGACGGTTCCTTTGACACCCTTGTTAACCGAATGCAGCATTATCTGTACGATAAGGGAGAGTACGACCCCGAAAAGGAAAACAGCTTTACACCCTCTCTCTGCAACCGTCTTGACCGCAACACGGGGGGGATAGTTATCGCCGCCAAAAACGCCGAAGCTCTCCGCATTCTGAACAGCAAGATAAAGGACAGGGAGCTTGAAAAAAAATATCTCTGCATATGCGTGGGCGTTCCCCCGAAAAAGCATGATGTGCTGACCCATTATCTTTTCAAGGACAGCAAAACGAACACCGTCACCGTTTCGGACAGAAAAACTCCTCAGAACAAAACCATAATCACCGAGTATACACTGCTGAAAACCGACGGAAAGCTGTCCCTGCTTGAGGTGGAGCTGAAAACAGGGCGCACTCATCAGATACGTGCTCACCTTGCTTATATCGGCTGTCCGCTCCTCGGCGACGGAAAGTACGGCATCAACCGCATAAACCATATGTACGGCATAAAGACTCAGGCGCTTTATTCATATAAGCTGAAATTCGTTTTCACCACCGACGGCGGGATACTGTCCTACCTTAACGGCAGGGAGTTTGAGGCGGAAAACGTATGGTTTGCGGATAAATTCCTCGGAGAAGCATGATTTTTTGACCGAACTGACGGTAAGGTCTTGATTTTTGCGTCAAAGTATAGTAAAATAATAGATATTGATTTTTTCGGAAAATATTGTCTGCGGATATTGAAAGGACGGATATAAATTATGAGCATTCTCAGTGCAGCGGCTGTTTTCAGCAGTCATATGGTAATTCAGAAAGGAAAGCCCGTAAGCGTATGGGGAATGGATTACAGCGGCAGAAAGGTAACGGTTTCTTTCTGCGGAAAAAGCGTTTCCGTTACGGCGGAGGATAACAAATGGTCTGCGGTGCTCCCACCCGTGAACGAATACGGCGGACCATACGAAATGGTCATCACCGACAGCTGCGGCGAAAAGGTCGTTTTTGAAGATGTTATGGTGGGCGAGGTATGGCTTGCAGGGGGACAGTCCAACATGGAATTTGAACTGCAAAACTGCTCCACAGGTGCCGATGAACTGAAAAATATCTCCGAAGTGGGCAAAAACGTCCGCTTTTATTACACGAAGAAAAATCCTTACATAGATGAGTTTTTCTATGCAGACGAGAGAAACAACGGGTGGGCTTTGGCTGACAGCGAGGGTTCAAGATACTGGTCTGCGGTAGGATATTATTTTGCAAAGAAGCTTTCCGCCGAGCTTGGCGCAGTGGTGGGAGTTATCGGCTGCAACTGGGGAGGAACTTCCGCTTCCGCATGGATGAGCAGGAGCAGACTTGAATCGGACAAGGATACAAGATCCTACGTTGACGAGTACGAAAAGGCAATGGAGGGCAAGACCTTCGAGCAGTATCTTGAAGAGCTTGAGGATTACCGCCGTTGGGAAAGAGAATGGCAGCCGAAGATAAACGAATACTACTCCCTGCACCCCGAGGACGGAAGCTGGGAGGAAGCGCAGGAATATGCAGGCAGCCCTTCAAGGTGGCCCGAACCGTTAGGACCGAAATCACCTTTCAGAGCATCGGGACTTTACGAAACCATGCTCAAAAGAGTAATGCCCTATACCCTTGCGGGATTTATATATTATCAGGGAGAGTCGGACGACCACAAGCCGAACATCTACTGCAAGCTGTTCAAAATGATGATAGACGAGTGGAGAAGCGGCTGGAACGACAACACCCTGCCCTTTATCTGCGTTCAGCTGCCCATGTTTATAAACAAGGGCGAGGAGGACAGGAAAAACTGGTGTCTTATCAGAGAGGCTCAGATGAAAATGCATCTCACAACGGCAAATACGGGAATAGCCGTTGCTCTTGACTGCGGTGAATTCAACAATATTCACCCCGTGAACAAAGTGCCCGTCGGGGAAAGACTTGCTTTGCAGGCGCTTTTCCATACATACGGAAAAATTTCCGAAGATATGGCATACGGCCCTGTTTACAAGGACAGCTATCCCGCAGACGGCGGAATGATGATAGAATTTGACCATGCTGCCGACGGCTTTGAGCTTAGAGGAGAAGAAAAGGCAAGCGGCTTCGAGCTTGCGGGAGCGGACAAGATATATTACCCTGCCTCCGCCGAGATACTTGAGGGCGGACGGATACTTCTCCGCTCGGAAAATGTGTCCGAGCCTGTTTATGCAAGGTTTAAGTGGGTAAATTACGGAGAGGTTACTCTTTACGGCAAAAACGGCATTCCTGCCGCTCCGTTCAGAACATCTCCCGAAGCATAATTATACGAAAGGTTGTAAAAATAAATGAGTATAGCAGAACTGTTCGGCAGAGGAAGAACGGTTTTTTCCTTTGAAGTTTTTCCGCCCAAAAAGACAAGCGGTATCGAAACCATATATACCACTCTTGACAGCTTAAAGGAGCTGAATCCCGATTTTATCAGTGTTACCTACGGAGCAGGAGGAACACACGGCGACAATATCACATCTCAGATCGCAAGCCATATAAAGAACGATCTCGGTATCCGTTCTGCGGCGCATCTGACCTGCGTCAGCAACACAAAGGAGGATATCGACGCTATCCTTGCCGACCTTAAGGAAAAGGGGATAGAAAATATCCTTGCGCTGAGAGGGGATATCAATCCCGAAAGACCGCCTAAGCATGATTTTAACTATGCTTCCGAGCTTATTGCTTATATAAAGGAAAGAGGGGATTTCCATATCTCCGCAGCCTGCTACCCCGAATGTCACATTGAAGCTCCCGACATGATAACGGATATCGGTCATCTCAAGGAGAAGGTCGATGCGGGAGCGGAGCACCTTATGTCCCAGCTTTTCTTCGACAACGGAGCGTTTTACAGCTTCCTCGAAAAGGCAAGGATAGCAGGGATAAACGTTCCCATCGAGGCAGGTATTATGCCTGTTGTCAACAAGAGCCAGATCGAAAGAATGGTTTCCATGTGCGGAGCGAGCCTGCCCTCAAAGTTTTCGAGAATGATGGCGAAGTACGAAAACAATCCCGAAGCCATGAGGGACGCAGGCATCGCATATGCGGTAGATCAGATAGTTGACCTTATATCAAACGGAGTTGACGGCATACATCTTTATACGATGAACAACCCTTACGTTGCAAGAAAGATATCCGATGCGGTATCGAGCTTGCTGTGATTTGTTATAAAAAAGGAATGTGGTTTTAAATAAATGGCTGACAGCAGAAAAATCGTCCTTACAGAGCTTAACAGAAGCGAAGCGCTGAGATATCTTGCCTGCCGTGAGGGGCAGGAGCTTGGAGGTACGGTGGAGGCTTATCTTGACGAGTGCGAAAAACGGCTTTTGCAGGCTCTCGAACCCAAATATCTGTACAGATATTTCCCCATAAAATCGGCGGAGGGCGAAAAGGTCGTCCTTGACGGCTGTATGCTCACCCTTGAGGGACATGATATTTCCGAGCATCTGAAAGGCTGCAGCGGAGCTGTGGTCATGTGCGCCACTATCGGACAGGGAGCTGACAGGCTCATCAGGATAATGCAGATAGAGGATATGGCGAAGGCTGTCATAACCGACGCTCTTGCAAGCGCCGCCGTGGAGGAGGTCTGCAACAGAGCGGAGGAGATAGTCAAGGAGGAGCTTGAGGGGAATTTCTTTACATGGAGATATTCTCCCGGCTACGGCGATCTTCCCATTGATATCCAAAAGAGCTTTATTGCCGTTCTTGACGCTCCGAGGAAGATAGGACTTTGCACGGGGGAGAGCCGTATGCTTGCGCCCGTAAAGTCAGTGACCGCCGTTATGGGTGTTTCGGAAAAGGAAGTTCCCCGAAGGCAAAGGGGCTGCATCACCTGCAATATGAGAGAGGTCTGCCAATTCAGAAAGAGAGGTCTGCACTGTGAACTTTAACGAGCTGCTGAATGAAAATAAATTTGTTTATCTGGACGGAGCAATGGGCACGATGCTCCAGGCAAAGGGTCTGAAACCCGGGGAAGTGCCCGAAATGCTCAACCTTACCCACCCCGACTGGATAGAGGATATCCACACGAAATATCTTGAAGCGGGCAGCCATATCGTATATGCCAATACCTTCGGCGCAAACCGCTATAAGCTTGAAGAGTGCGGACGGAGCGTTGAGGAGATAATATCCGCAGGCGTGGATATCGCAAAAAAAGCCTGCGCAGCCTATACCGCAAAAAGCGGAAGAAAGACCTATGCGGCGCTGGATATAGGCCCAATAGGTCAGCTTCTTGAACCCACGGGCAGCCTTACCTTTGAGGAGGCTTACGATATCTTCAAGGAGCAGGTATGCGCAGGAAAGGACGCCGACCTTATCGTCTTTGAAACCATGACCGACCTTTACGAGATAAAGGCGGCGCTTCTTGCGGCAAAGGAAAACAGCGACAAGCCTGTTATCTGCACAATGACCTTTGAGCAGAATATGCGCACCTTTACGGGCTGCTCCGTTTCGGCAATGGCTCTTACCCTGCAGGGACTGGGAGCTGACGCAATAGGAGTCAACTGTTCCTTAGGCCCAAATGAGCTTTATCCCGTGGCGGAGGAGCTTGTCAGGTGGACGGAGCTTCCCGTTGTGTTAAAGCCGAACGCAGGACTTCCCGACCCGAACACCAACACCTATAACGTTACTCCCGAGGATTTTGCGGAAAGCGCCGCAAGGTTTGCCGAGCTTGGTGTCAAGATATTCGGCGGCTGCTGCGGAACTGACCCCGATTATATCAAGGCGCTGACCGAAAAACTGAACGAGAGGGAATATGTTGAGCGGAGCGTAGATATCCCTGCCGCAGTATGTTCCCCCGCAAGGACTTCTGTCATCGACCGTCCGAGAATAATCGGCGAAAGGATAAACCCCACGGGCAAGAAGAAGTTCAAGGAGGCTCTTATCAAGGGCGATGTGGACTATATCCTCGGACAGGCTATCGAGCAGGCTCATGCAGGGGCGGATATCCTTGACGTAAACGTGGGACTTCCCGATATTGACGAAAAGGGAATGATGGTGAGAGTTTTAAAGCAGCTCCAGGGTGTCACCGAGCTGCCTTTGCAGATAGATTCCACCATGCCCGAAGTGCTGGAGGCTGCGCTGAGAGTTTACAACGGCAAGCCTATCGTAAACAGCGTAAACGGCGAAGAAAAATCCCTGCAAAATGTTCTGCCGCTGGTAAAAAAATACGGCGCTGCCGTTGTGGGACTTACTCTTGACGAAAACGGTATCCCCAAATCTGCGGACAAGCGTTTTGAGATAGCAAAGAAAATTATGAACAGAGCCCTTGAAATGGGCATACCCAAACGGGATATATATATCGACTGCCTTACCCTTACAGCCTCTGCCGAGCAGGCAGGAGTAATGGAAACGGTGAAGGCGCTCCACAGGGTCAAGACGGAGCTTGGACTTAAAACCGTTCTGGGCGTTTCAAATATATCCTTCGGACTTCCGAACAGAGAGCTTATCAACAGCAATTTCTTACAGATATGTCTTGCAAACGGTCTTGACCTGCCTATTATAAATCCGAATGTTGCTTCAATGACGGGCGCTGTAAGAGCGTACAAGCTCCTTGCAAACATCGACGAGAATGCGGCGGAATTTATTGCGGCGTATAATTCTCCCACGGGCACAGCTCCTGCGGCAGCACCTCAGACTAAGGCTGCCGAGGATATGGATATTTTCTACGCCGTGGAGAACGGACTGAAAAAAGAGGGCGCAAGGATAACCGAAAAGCTCCTTGAAACCACCGACGCCATGACCATTATCGACAATATGCTTATCCCCGCACTCGACAAAACGGGCGCTGATTTTGAGTCGGGCAAGATATTCCTGCCACAGCTCATTTTGTCCGCAGGAGTTGCTCAGGCTGCCTTCGAGGTCATCAAGGCGAAAATGGTGAAGGACAATTCAGCCCCCGTAACAAAGGGAAAGGTAGTCCTTGCAACGGTCAAGGGAGATATCCACGATATCGGAAAGAATATCGTTAAGGTGCTCCTTGAAAACTACGGCTATGAGGTCATCGACCTTGGAAGAGATGTGGAGTATCAGGCGGTTGTTGACGCAGCCATAAAGCACAAGGTCAAGCTTGTGGGACTTTCGGCGCTCATGACCACCACCCTCAAAGCCATGGAGGAAACCATTGCCCTGCTGAGAAAGAACAACGTTGACTGCAAGGTAGTTGTGGGCGGAGCAGTTCTTACCCCCGAATACGCCGAAAAGATCGGTGCGGATTTTTATGCCAAGGACGCAAAGGCCACCGTTGACGTTGCAAAGCAGATATACGGATAATATGTAATACTAAAAACCAATTAAACTATAGACAAAAAATCTTCGCATAATCCATATACGCAAGATTATGCTCGATTTTTTGTACAGTTTTTAAATGGTTTTTAGTATAACAACAGAATGGTATCGCAGAAACAGCAGCTGTCCGCCGCTCTGCGATACCGCTTCTGTTGTATATCAAAACGGCTGCGGTACGAAGGGGTACGGGTTTTTCTGCGGGCAGACGACCCCATGGGGATTTTACCTGACAAAAACAAGGGACACGCTGAATAATGCGAAGCAATCCTTTCGCCGTTTTGAGGAACGCTCGGAAATCCGTCACTGAGAGGGTGACGAAAAACGGACGGAAACGATTTATTCAGCGTTTACCAAGCATACTGCCGCCCGATGCCTTCGGGATATTCTCCGTCAGCCGTTAATATAAAATATGCAGCGGACGGGCAGTCGGTTAATGTTTTTTCGGAAAGGAACAGATACGAATGAAACTAATTTTTGCTTCGGATATACACGGCTCAGCACCCTGCTGCAAAGCGCTTCTCGATATGTGCGGACGGGAAAACCCCGACAAGCTCATACTTCTGGGCGACCTGCTTTACCACGGTCCGAGAAACGATCTCCCCGAAGGCTATGCCCCGAAGGAGGTCATCTCCATGCTCAACGGCGCAAAGAGCAGTATTCTCTGCGTGAGAGGAAACTGCGAGGCTGAGGTGGATCAGATGGTGCTGGAATTCCCCGTCATGGCGGATTATATGACCATGTGGCTGGGAAAGCATATGGTTTTCTGTACTCACGGACATCTTTTTGACCCCGACACCATGCCCTCTCTTTCAAAGGGGGATATCTTCATCAGCGGTCACACCCACATATGGAAAGCCGAGGAGAAAAACGGGATATACCGCATAAACACAGGCTCAGTATCTCTTCCCAAAAACGGTAACGAGAAAAGCTGCGTTATATACAAGGACGGACTTTTCGAGGTCTGCGGACTTGACGGCAAGCGGCTCGGGGGAATTGTTGTAAACGGCACTGCCGAATAATTTTTCGGGGGAACGGGACAATATATGCACGGACTTGGAACACTTATAAACGCCGCAGCAGTCGTTGTCGGCGGCATTGCAGGCATACTTATCAAGGGCGGACTTAAACAGAATGTCCGTGAAATACTTATGCAGGCATGCGGACTTTCCACTATATTTATCGGCATAAGCGGAGCGCTTTCGGGAATGTTTACCGTTTCCGACGGGAAGATTGAGTCAAACGGGACGTTTTTGCTCATCTGCTCCTTTGTTATCGGAGGACTGGCAGGGGAGCTGCTTGATATCGAAAGCCGCATGGACAGTCTTGGCGAAAAGCTGAAAAAGGCTGTTCACGCCGACGGCGACAGCGGCTTTGTTGACGGCTTTGTTTCGGCGACACTTGTTATATGCGTGGGCGCAATGGCAGTTGTCGGCTCCATAAACGACGGTCTTAACGGCGACCCTTCCATGCTTATGGCAAAGGCTATCCTTGACGGAGTCATCGTTGCGGTGTTTGCGTCGGCGTTCGGGATAGGAGCGGCATTCTCGGCTATCCCTCTGGCGGTTTATCAGGGACTTATCACCGCCTGTGCAGTTTTTATCGCACCTTTTATCGGCGACAGGCTCATAAACGAGCTTTCCTACATAGGCTCGGCGCTGATATTTGCCGTGGGGGTAAACATATCCTTCGGCAAGAAATTCCGTGTGGGAAATCTCCTTCCTGCGCTGCTTGTTCCTGTGGGGTATGAGGTTATAATGAATTTTTTGGAAAAATAAAATGCGGAGTGTGTCTGAACCGTTCTTCGGTTCGGGCACATTTTTTTGTGAGAATTATGGAATCAGTTGTTCCTTATGTTTATGCACAAAGGGCGGCTTTTTGGCGAAAGAAAAATAGGTGAATATGTCGAAAGTTTTTTTGCCGCTTTTTTGGTATTGACGTTCTTTGAAATGTGGTTTATACTTATTATGTATCTTTATCTTTTTTGGAGGTCATTGTGAGTATTATTGTTTCGGCTTCGATTTTAAGCGCCGATCTGTGCTGCCTTGGCGAGGAACTGAAAAGAACCGAGGCTTCGGGTGCGGATCATATCCATTTTGACGTAATGGACGGCGTTTTTGTAAATAATATAAGCTACGGTATCCCTGTTCTCTGCAGCGTCAGAAAGCATACTGATATGTTTATCGACGCTCATCTGATGATTATCGACCCTATTAAATATATCGACGCCTTTGCCGACAGCGGAGCGGATATGATATCCTTCCACGTCGAGGCAAAGTCTGACCCCGGTAAGACGCTTGAAAAAATAAGAGCACGGGGCAAAAAGGCAGGCATTGCCCTTAATCCCAAAACCCCTGCTTCGGCTGTGATACCGTATCTTGACAAGGCGGACGTTGTCCTTGCCATGACAGTTGAGCCGGGCTTCGGCGGACAGGGATTTATTTCAGATACCCTTGAAAAAATTGCGGAGCTTCACGAATATATTTCCGCAAAGGGACTTAAAACGCAGATTCAGGTGGACGGCGGTATCAACGCCGAAACCTCCGCCAAGGTGAGAAGCGCAGGGGCTGAGATACTTGTTGCAGGCTCCTATCTTTTCAAGGCAGAGGACATGGCTGCCGCCGCAAAGTCCATGAGAGGGTAATTATCCTCCTATAGCAATACACAGAAATAGACTGACAAAAGGAGGCAAGGGCAAGGGTTGAAGAGTTAGGAACGAACCCGTAGGCAGGCTTGCCGCCTGTCAAGGGTGAGTGACGACACTATTCAAGCTTTGCGCTTCCGAACTTGGCAGGATATTTTTGTGGATTGCTATAAGTTCCTGTGAAGGTTCCTTCGGGAGTAAAGGGCGGAAAGCTTTTCCACCGCATTTTCTTCGATCACTGTTCGGCAGTGCTCTTTGATATGTGCCATAACGCTTTCATCGGCAGGCTCAAGCTTTACCCTGCATGTGAGAACGCTTTTGAGCTTGCTGTCGGAGGACGGGATATCCGCTGTCAGCTTGAAGGACGCCTCGTCAGCCGAAAGCATACTTGAGCAAAGGCTTGCGCCCATTCGGCTTTTTATGGTGTAAGCGGCTCTGAGGAGATCCTCGGTGCTGTCGGTAACGATAACGTAGGGTTTAAGATTTTCGGTAAGAATGCTTCCCTCCGAGGAGGAAATGTAAAAAATACAGCCGCCGTCCTTGGCGGGGAATATTTCGGTGAAAAGCCTCGATCTGCCGTCAAGGTCGGAAAGGGAATTTTCCGAAAGAAATCTGTTCAGACTTCCGCAGGACTTATCAATAAGCTTCAGTATAAGGCTTACGGTCAAAGGGTTTGCGCTGTCTATATCATTATAGCTGAGTCCTGCCCTTTCAAGCTCGTCGGCTGTGAGGACGACCTTGACGGTGGACTTGCTGATGTGTTCAATATGCAAGCTATCATCTCCGATTTAAATCATATTGCCGCAGTTCGTCCTTTATTCACGGCATTTTTCGGGGATATCCGATAAAAATATGCAGAAGATCCGAAAGCCTGAGTGAAGCTTTGCGCTTCTGCCTGCTTTATATTCGGCTTCGGACAGCGGCTTTTTACCCGAAAATAATTTTATTCAAGCCGTTAGTCGGCGGAATGGGGAAATATAAATAATGAAAAACAAGCTTTCGGCGCTGCTGATAGATATTCAGCGGAAAAGCTCGGAATCTCTTACAAAAATATCAAAGCGTCCCTCCGATTTCAGCGCAATGGTTTCTCAGCTGATAGTCCTTCTGGTGCTCAGCGTGATAGCCGTTTATTATTACGGACTTAGGGCGGCTGCGGTAACTGCCGTAACGGTGGGAACATGCTGGCTGCTTGACATCATCTGCCTTATCATCAGAGGGAAAAGGCTCCATATCCATGACATATCTCCCGTAATTACGGGACTTATCCTTGCAATGATGATGCCTGCCACAGTGCCCTATACGGTTGCGGCGGCAGCGGCATTTTTTGCTGTATGCATTGCAAAGCACCCCTTCGGAGGGCACGGCTGCGAGCTGTTCAGCTGTGCGGCGGCAGGATATATCTTTGCGTCCCTGTCCTTTCCCACACAGATGCTTTCATACCCTCAGCCCTTTTCACGTCCGGAGCTTGAAAATATCGTCACGGATACACTTTACAGCTCCTTTACCAAAAACATGACCTTTGCCACCGACACCAACACGTCGGATTTCGAGCTGCTAATAGGAAATTTTACGGGACCTATGGGAGCGACTGCAATAATTCTCCTCATCGTCTGCGCAGTTGTGCTGATGTCAAGAGGGAGCATATCATCTCTCGTGTTTATTTATGAGCTTGGGACAATAATGGTCTACAAGCTTGCCACGGGAGGCTTCGAGGCGGCAAAGCTGTCGGCTGCCGGGGGAATGCTCATTTTCGGAATAATGTTCCTTACCTGCGACCCTGCGCTGACGCCCCGTTCAAACGGCTCATGCATACTTTACGGAGTTATCTGCGGACTGTTTGTTATAGCGATAGGCATGGTATCGACAGTTGAAAATCCTGTTGTTTACGCCTCGGTTATGGGAGCGCCCTTTGCAAAGCTCCTTGACAGGGCGGATTATTCCGAGCGAAAGGATTCAAGAAGCAGACAAAAGCGCCGCAGAGATATTTTCGGCGGAGAAAAAAATCCTCCTGCACCCAATGAGGATACCGAAGCTGCCGCAGATACTACTCGGAATACTTTATAACTGCATAAAGACGCTTAAATGCATATATTATCTGAAAGGACATTAATATTATATGGCGAAAAAAGAAAAGTGGTCATTCAGTCAGGGAATTTTACCGCATAATCCTTTGCTGACGGCAGGAATGCTTGCCGCTCCTGCGGCGGTCTTTGCAAATACAGCCGCAAACGCAGTCAGCTTTGCAGCCGTTTTTTCGGCTGTGACCTTTATTTCGCTGATGATATCCTCTTTTGTGCCGAAAAAGATACCCTATGCTCTCAGGATAATTTTATATACCCTTTGTGCGGCGACTGTCTATATCCCCGTGTACAATATTTTCAGCGGGATAATTCCCGTAAGCTACTCTCAGATGGGAGTTTTCGGACCGATGATAGTTACCGCAAGCTTTATCGTTTCTGCCACGGAGCTCAGATTTTTCCGCTATAAAAAAGTGAGAATGACGGCAGACGTGATATCCCATATTATCGGCTACGATATCGTAATTATCCTGCTGGGTTATTTCCGAGAGCTTTTTTCTCAGGGCGGCATAGGAAACACTCTTTACGGCGTCGATCTGGTAATACCGGGACTTGCTGCGCCCTATGCGGGATTTATCCTTATCGGTTTGCTGGCTGCCGCAGTAAGGCTTTTTACGGGCAACAGGGCAGGCTCTGAAAATAATGAAAGGAAGTAAGTAAGACATGACCTCTGCGGGATTTGATATACAAGGCTTTCTGACCTCCCTGCTTACCGTTCTGTTTACCTCCGCCTTTGCGGAAAATATGATATTTTCGAGGGCTATCGGCACAAACACCGCCATGATCGCCGCAAAAAACAAGAGAAATCTCGGCGGAGTATGTACGGTCATAACCTATATGACTACCGTTTCCTCGCTGATAACGGGACTTTTAAAGGGAACCTTATCCGAAACAAACGAAAAATATATCCCTCTTATTTACACCGCCGTGATAAGCGCCGTGTACGTTATCACCCTTATCCTCGCAAGAATAATTTTCGGCGCAGGCTTTGGAAGGATAAAAAAATATGTGCATATTTCGGCATTTAATGCGTCGGTAATGGGTACAATGTTTCTGAGCATGCGTTCATGCTCAGATATGGGCGAATTCATCATGTTCGGCTTCGGTTCGGGCGTCGGCTTTACGGTTGGAGCATATATGCTCTCGGCTGTAAGACAGCAGCTTTATTCGGAAAAAACGCCTGCCGTTTTCAGAGGATATCCTGCCGTCATGATATTTGTCGGCATCATCGCAATGGCATTTTACGGCGTACTGGGTCATGCGCCTTCATATATATAAACGAAAGGAACTGCCTTTATGAACAAATACAGAAGGAAGAAAATATTCCGCCCGAAAAGGCATTATAAAATAAAAAGAAGAAACGATAATGTTATCAAGATCGTTACGGGAGTTATTGCTCTCGGAGTGCTGGTTTTTGTGGGATACAGCGTTGCGGGGCCTGTAAGCAATTATATTGCCGACCGTGCAAAGCAGACCGACTCCGAACCGTGGACTCCCTCAGTGCAGAGCGACAGCGGAACGGATATCTCCTCGGAGAGCGTTCCCGAACAAACCTCTGAGGGTGCGGTTACGGAAAACAGCCTTCCCGAAGAAGCTGCTCCCGACGTTTCTCAGACAGTGGCAAATGAGGAAAGCGCTTCGGAAGCTCCTGCGGTCACAGAAGGTACTCAGGCAGTAAATATCGAGCTGAGGACGGGCGGTGCTGCCGCTTCGGTATCCTCCGAGGATATGCTTTCAAGGGAAAGTCTTGCCGACGCAATGGAAAATATCAGGAACGACGGATATGCCGCCGTTATCCTGCCGATGAAAACCGAGGGCGGATATTTTAACTATGCGACAGACATTGATTTCGTCAAAACTGTCATCGACGGCGACGACCCTGTGCTTTCGGAGCTTACCGCAAAGGAGATAGCCGATATGGCGCAGGCGAACGGACTTCGTCCCGTGGCAATGGTTTCGGTGCTTTATGACAACAACCGCTACGGCGATTACAGGGACGGCTCATACCGCAGTCTGGACGATTCAACGTGGCTGGATACTTCTCCCGAAAAGGGCGGCAAGCCGTGGCTTTCACCCTTTGACGAGGCAGCGCAGGATTATCTCTGCGATATAATGCGTGAGCTTGGAAATTCAGGCTTTGGAGAGATAATATGCGACGATTTCATCTTCCCCGAATTCCGTTCCACCGATATAGAGCTTCTGGGTGAAGATGTTTCGCCCTACAGCGACCGTTATCTTGCCCTTACGGGTCTTGCTTCAATGATGACCGAGGCAGGCAAGGAAACGGGTGCGGAGGTCATGCTGAGGATAACCGCAAATTCGGTCATCAAGGGCTACAGCGAGCTTTTCTACCCCGAAGAGCTTAACGGCTGCACAATACTTATCGACTATTCCGAGGACAACATTAGCCGCACAATGGTTGCCGACGGTACCGAGATCATTCTCGATGAAATGAGCGAGTACGAAAAGGTAACGGCTGTGTTCTCGTCAGTTTCCGCAAAGGCAGAGGGAATGGGTTCATATCCGCTTCTCGACAGGGAATCCATGTCCGCCGATGAATTTGACGAGGCTGTAAGAGCGGTCACTGCTCTCGGCTACGACAAATATTTCATATATTGACCGAAAGGAATGTTAAACATAGAAAACATGGTTAATGCGGATCATGCCGCCCTTGTCAAGGAGATATTCTCCGCAAGGGAAAATCCGCCGATGTGCTTTGTCCACAGCTTCGGCTGTCAGCAGAATGTGAGCGACGGCGAAAAGATAACGGGTCAGCTTTGCAGCATGGGCTGCGGCGTGACTAACGATATTACCGAGGCGGATATCATTATCCTCAACACCTGCGCCGTAAGAGAAAACGCAGAGCTGAAGGTTTACGGTAATATCGGTGAGCTTAAACACCTGAAGGAGAAAAATCCGCAGCTGATAATCGGCATCTGCGGCTGCATGGCTCAGCAGAAGCACGTGGCGGAGAAGATAAAAAAGTCCTACAAGCAGGTGGATATGGTCTTCGGCACTTTTGCCCACGAGGAGCTGCCGAAGCTGCTCTACAGCGTCCTGACGGAACGGAAATTCGTCTGCGACATTGAGGAGCGTGAGGGTGACTGCTTTGAATCCGCCCCTGCGGTAAGGAGCGTGAAATACAAGGCAGGAGTGCCTATAATGTACGGCTGCAACAATTTCTGCACCTACTGCATAGTTCCCTATGTCAGAGGACGTGAGCGGAGCCGTTCTCCCGAAAGCATTCTTGAGGAGATAAAGGCTCTTGTTTCCGACGGCTGCAGGGAGATAATGCTCCTTGGACAGAATGTAAATTCCTACGGCAGGGGACTTTCGGAAAAGATAGACTTCCCCGAGCTGCTCAGACGTATTGACAGCATTGACGGGGACTTCCGCATCAGATTCATGTCCCCCCACCCCAAGGACGCAACAAATGAGCTTTTCGACGTTATCGCCGAAAGCAGGAAGATATGCCGTTCGGTGCATCTGCCCCTGCAATCGGGCAGCACCGAGATTCTTGCCGCCATGAACAGGCGGTACACTGCGGAGCAGTATATGGATATTGTGGAATATGCCCGAAAGAGGATACCCGACCTTTCCATAACCACCGATATAATCGTGGGATTCCCAAACGAGAGCCGTGAGGATTTCATGCAGACCCTCGATATCGTCCGCAGGGTAAAATATGATAATATCTATTCCTTCATCTACTCAAAGCGGACAGGCACAAGGGCTGCCGAAATGGAGGACAGCACCTCCGAGGAGGAAAAGAGCAGGCGTATGCGTGAGCTGCTTGAACTGCAAAGAGAGATATCCGACGAGCATTACCGCAGGTTTCTGGGACGTGAATTTACCGTCCTCTTTGACGGCGAAAGCAGGCGAGAGGGATATATCAGCGGCAAAAGCGATGAGTTCATCATCACCGAGGCAAAGGGCGGAAAAGAGCTTATCGGCACAGTGAGAAAGGTCAGGGTAACAAAGACCTTCAACTGGGCAGTGGAAGGTGAGATAATCGAATGAATGCTGCTGCATTCCTGCTCTGTTTGACAAAATCGGCTGAATATGGTATAATATTCGGATAAAACTAATATAAAATAATTTTTAAGGAGAATAAATCAATGAGCAATGTGATCGAAAAGGCAAGAGAACTTGGAAAGGCACTTCAGGAAGACCCCAGATACAACGCATATGTTGTGGCGAAGGCTGCAAACGACTGCGATGTGCAGCTCCAGGAAATGATAATGAAGTTCAACGAAACCAGAAACGCTCTCAATGCCGAAATGGGCAAGCAGGACAAGAGCACCGAGGAGATAACAAGACTCGATTCCGAGCTTAGAGCGCTTTACGATTCCGTTATGTCCAACGAGCATATGGCGGCTTTCGACAAGGCTAAGGCTGATATGGACGAGGTTCTTGAAAGCATAAACTATATAGTTACAGCCGCAGCAAACGGTCAGGATCCCCTTACCTGCCCCGAAACAGCTCCCCACTCATGCACGGGCAGCTGCGGCACATGCGGAGGCTGCCACTGATAATGGAAGTCGATCGTTCAACGCTCTCGCCCATGATGTCCCAGTATTTTGAAGTAAAGGACAAGTACAGGGACCATATAGTCTTTTTCAGGCTGGGCGACTTTTACGAGATGTTTTTTGACGATGCAATCGTCGTTTCAAAGGCGCTTGAGCTTACCCTCACAGGCCGTGACTGCGGTCAGGCCGAGAGGGCGCCCATGTGCGGGATACCCTATCACGCTTCGGAGATATATATCAAGAAGCTTATAGACCTTGGCTATCGTGTGGCAATATGCGAGCAGCTTGAGGATCCAAAGCTTGCAAAGGGAATTGTAAAGCGTGAGGTAATAAGGATCGTCACACCCGGTACCCTTACCGAAAGCAATCTGCTTGACGATTCGAGAAACAATTACATAGGAGCCGTTTATGTCGGAAACGGCTCTGTTTCGGTGTGCTTTGCGGATATTTCTACGGGAAACGCAGAGCTTTTTGCGCATACGGTGAAAAACGAGGAGGACATGGAGGACGAGCTGATAAACGAGATATCACGTTTCGCCCCCGCCGAGCTGCTTTACAACAGCCGTATGTCCGACTGCAAAAGGGTAATGGAATTTATCCGCAGCAGAATGAACATATCCACAGCCATGCTCCCCGAAGAGGATTTTTCATCAGAGCTTCACAGCGAAACTCTGCTCAGGCAGTTTTCGGCGGAAAGCTTCCGTGATATGGGCGTGGACGAAAGCGATGAATCATCGGTTGCCTGCCTGTGCGGACTTTTTTACTATATAAGCGATACACAAAAAGCGGCGGTGGGCAGATTTACCGAGGTAAAGATATGCAACGACCGCAGATATATGGAGCTTGACCTTACCGCAAGGCGTAACCTGGAGCTTTGCGAAACCATGAGGAACAAGGAGAAAAAGGGCAGCCTGCTCTGGGTGCTTGACCACACGAAAACCTCTATGGGAAAGCGTTTGCTGAAAGCATATATCGAGCAGCCTCTCATAAAGCCTGCTGCGATCATCGACAGGCTGGACGCTGTTGAGGAGCTTGCCGCAAACATGGTTTCCCTCAGCGAGCTTACCGATGGACTTGGGGGAGTATATGACCTTGAACGCCTTATGACAAGGGTCATGTACAGGTCGGCAACACCGAGAGATCTGAAAGCTCTTTCCCAGACGGCGCTGAAAATGCCTGTTCTGAAAGGACTGCTTTCGGGATATTCTGCGCCCCTGCTCAAAGCCCTGTGCTCAAATATCCATGAGCTTTCGGAGATATCCGACCTTGTGGAAAACGCTCTCGTGGAAGAGCCGCCCGCTCTGCTCAAGGACGGGGGAGTCATAAAGGACGGCTTCAACGACGAGCTTGACAGGCTCCGCCGCATAATCAAGAGCGGCAAGGGAATAATCACCGACATTGAAAACAAGGAACGTGAGCGGACGGGCATAAAAAATCTGAAAATTGGCTACAACCGTGTTTTCGGATATTATATCGAGGTCACGAAATCCTATTACGACCTTGTTCCCCCCGAATATATCAGAAAGCAGACCCTTGCAAACTGCGAAAGATTTATTACCGACGAGCTGAAAAAGACCGAGGAGGAAATTTCGGGCGCAAGCGAGCGTGTGCTGGTGCTGGAAAACGATATTTTCAATGAGGTCAGGGATTATATTGCGACCCTTCTGGTTCAGGTTCAGGAAACGGCTGCGGCAGTTGCTGCCCTTGACGTGCTCTGTTCCTTTGCGGACGTTTCGCTGAAAAACAGATACACAAAGCCCGACATAGCCATTGACGGCGTTATCGACATCAAGGGCGGACGCCACCCTGTGGTGGAGCTTATGATGACCGACGAGATGTATGTGCCGAACGATACATACCTTGACCTTGGCAGCAGAAGAATGTCAATAATCACAGGTCCCAATATGTCGGGTAAATCCACATATATGCGTCAGACCGCACTCATTACTCTTATGGCGCAGATAGGCTGCTTCGTTCCTGCGGACTACGCAAAAATATCTATCGTGGACAGGATATTCACCCGTGTGGGTGCATCGGACGACCTTACGGCAGGACAGTCCACCTTCATGGTAGAGATGAGCGAGGTTTCGGAGATACTCAGACACGCCACGAAGCAGAGCCTTGTTATCCTTGACGAGGTGGGCAGAGGAACCTCCACATTTGACGGAATAAGCATTGCCACCGCCGTTGCGGAGTACATAGCAAACTCCCGAAAGATAGGCTGCAAGACCCTTTTTGCGACCCATTACCATGAGCTTATAGGTCTTGAAGGCAAGGTCGACGGAATAAAAAATTACAGCGTTGCCGTAAAAAAGCACGGAGATACCATACGTTTCCTCAGAAAAATAGTTGAGGGCGGCGTGGACGACAGTTACGGCATAGAAGTCGCAAAGCTTGCGGGACTTCCTCCCAAGGTGGTTTCGAGAGCAAAGGAGCTGCTTGACGAAATGCTCAGGGAGAAGGAAAATAACGTATCCTCCGAGAGCGGTCACGAGCAGATGTCCTTCGGAGCGATAAACGACGACATTGTTATCAACAGGCTTAAAAAGACCAATGCGGACGAGTTTACTCCCGAAGAGGCAAAGCTGTTCCTGAAGGAAATAACGGAAATGCTTAAATAATTGGGACGTGTTGACACTATCGCTCAACGCCCGTCTTGCAGCATATTTTCCGTATTTCTGCGTTAATTTTCCTTGCAATACGCAAGTATTACTGCGGAAAATTGCCTTGAAATACGAAAAATCTGCTTGCAATCCGAACATTTCGGATAGTGTCAACACACCCCGGATGAAAGGGTGAAGAGGAGAATGCCAAAGGTCCATGTTCTTGACAAGGAGCTTGCTGAGCTTATCGCAGCAGGCGAGGTAATAGAACGTCCAAGCTCTGTTATCAAGGAGCTTGTGGAAAATTCTATTGACAGCGGAGCTTCTGCCATAACGGTGGAGATAAAAAACGGCGGAATAAGCTACATAAGGATAACCGACAACGGCTGCGGAATAAGCTATGAAGATGTTCCCACGGCATTTCTCCGCCATGCCACAAGCAAGCTGTCCGTAAAGGACGACCTTTCGAGGATACTTACCCTCGGATTCAGAGGAGAAGCGCTTGCATCAATATGCGCCGTTTCCAAAACGGAGGTATTCACAAAGACTCCCGATTCGGAGCTTGGAACTCATTATGTCATCGAGGGTACGGAGGAAAAAATATACGAAAAAAGCGGCTGTCCCGACGGCACTACCATAGTTATCCGAGATATTTTCTACAACGTCCCCGCAAGACTGAAATTTCTCAAGAAGGACGTTTCCGAGGGAAATGCAGTCGCTGCTCTTGTAAATAAGATATCCGTTTCCCACCCCGAAATATCGTTCAGATTTATCAGGAATAACCGTCAGGAGCTTTTTACCCCCGGCGATAATCAGCTTTTCTCGGCGGTATATTCCGTTTTCGGAAAGGAATTTGCGGCGTCCATGATACCCGTAAATTACAAGATAAGCGGTATATCCGCTCACGGCTATACCGTAAAGCCGCTCTGGGGCAGAAAAAACCGCACCATGCAGACATTTTATATCAACGGAAGATATGTAAAGTCCGTCACCTGTATGTGCGCCCTTGAAGAAGCCTACAGGAACACCATTATGGAGGGAAAATTCCCTGCCTGCGTTCTGTTTCTGGACATACCGCCGGGGATAGTAGATGTAAACGTTCACCCTGCAAAGACCGAGGTCAGATTTGCGGACGAAAAGCTTATATATGATACGATATATTTTGCGGTCAAAAACGCTCTACTTGCAGATGTCAGACCTGCGGAAATGAAGCTGCCCGAAGCAGCGCAGCAGCCAAGACAGAAAACTGCGGCGGATTACGCAAAGCCAATGTTTTCAGACCCTGTCCCTGCCGAGCAGACTGTTATTGCGGACACGTCAAGGTCGGAGAGGACGGTAAATATCCCTTCCGAGCCGAAGAAAACCAAGGAAAACGGCATGGAAAAATACCGAAGCGGCAGCGGAGAACTTCCTGCGGAGGTAACGAGAAAAACTCAGCCTGCCGAATTTGGCGCCGAATTCGGCAGAGAAAAATGCGGCGGAGCGGAAGCTGTTTATTCTCATAAAACAGAGATCGTTGGGGAAGAAAAGGCAGAACCGTCCGTTAAAAATGCCCCTGCCGCTCCCGTGGCAAAATCGCACTCAGACCTCTCCGAGCACCTGCAAAGCAGCTATAAGGAAGAGGACAAAAACGGCGAGAGCCTGTCCCGTTTCACTGCTTCCGAAGAGCCGAAGAGCTTCAAATACATCAGCGAAAAGTCCTTTGCAAAGCAGGAGGAAAAGATACAGACCGAAGAGATACCCGAGGAAAAGCCGAAGGATATATATTTCCGCATAATCGGCGAGGCGTTCAAGAACTATGCCATTGCCGAAACGGAGGATGGAATACTGATAGTGGACAAGCACGCCGCCCATGAACGTATCCTTTTTGAAAGGCTGAGGACGGGACGTGAGAATTTAAGCTGTCAGACCCTTCTTGACCCCGTGGAGCTGCGTCTTGACTACGGCGAATATGACGCTCTCGGAAAAAATCTCAAGACCTGTGCCGACGCAGGCTTTATGGTTGAAATGCTTGAAGCACCCAAGGTGCTTGTAAAGGGGATACCTTCCGTTCTGGAAAGCCTTGACGCAGGAGATATCGTCACGGAGCTTGCGGAAAATTTCGCCGCCCACAAGCATGACCCTCTCCCCGAGATACTGGACGATATATATCACACAATTGCGTGCAGAAGCGCCATAAAGGCAAACGATATAACGGGCATTGATGAGCTGAAATCGCTGGTAAAGCAGATACTTACCGATGACCGGATCCGCTATTGTCCCCACGGCAGACCCGTAATGTTCAAGCTGACAAAAAAGGAGCTTGAAAAGCAGTTCAGGCGGATAGTATAATTTTTGTTATAACAATAAGGTGTAATATGATACTTGAAACAGAAAGACTGTACCTTCGTGAGTTGACACAAGATGACTTCGGCTCATTATGCGCTATCATGCAGGACGATGAAGCCATGTATGCCTACGAGGGAGCGTTCACCGATGAAGAAGTCCGGGAATGGCTTGACAGACAGCTCTCCCGATATGAGAAATACGGCTTCGGCTTATGGGCAGTTATACTTAAAGAAACTGACAGCATGATAGGTCAGTGCGGTCTTACAATGCAGCCGTGGAAGGGTGAAGAGGTGCTGGAGATAGGGTATCTTTTTGAGCGCCGTCACTGGCATAAGGGATATGCTTCGGAAGCGGCGAAGGCGTGTAAGAAATACGCATTTGATGTGCTGAAAGCCGATGAAGTATGTTCTATCATCAGAGATACAAATCTTGCTTCCCGGAAGGTCGCCGAAAGAAACGGCATGAAAAAAACAGACATCATGACAAAGCATTACCGTGGAGTGGATATGCCCCATTACAGATATGTGGCTTACCGTATATAGTTTTATATGAAAAGCCGTGAAAAGGAGATGAGAATGTGGAAAAAATTCCTCTGTTAGTCGTATGCGGACCCACCGCTTCGGGAAAGACTGCCGTGGGAGTGGCTCTTGCAAAGGAATATAACGGCGAGATCGTTTCGGCGGATTCCATGCAGATATACAAGGGACTGTCTGTAGCCACCGCCAAGCCGACTGCGGAGGAAATGCAGGGGATACCCCATCATCTCATCGACTTTCTCGAACCGGACGAGAATTTTTCCGTTGCCGAATATGTTTCTGCGGCAAAAAAATGCATAGCCGATATAACCGCAAGGGGAAAGCTTCCCATAGTCGTGGGGGGCACGGGACTGTATATTAATTCCCTTGCAGACAACATTTCCTTTGACCACATCATCTCCGACAGCACCCTGCGCAGACAGCTTGAAGAGGAGGCTGAGCGTGAGGGCGGCGAGCATATGTACCGCAGGCTTTGCGAGCTTGACCCCGCAGCTGCGGAAAAGATACACCCCAATAATAAGATAAGGGTTATCAGGGCGGTGGAAATGTGCCTGCTTTCAGGAAAAACGGGAGAGGAAAACCGTATCGAAAGCAGAAAGGAAGAGTCCCCGTATAACTTGTGTATGATAGGCCTTACCTGCTTTGACAGACAGAAGCTTTACGACAGGATTGACCGCAGGGTGGATATCATGCTGGAAAACGGTCTTGTCGAAGAGGTGAGAGAGGTTTATGGAAAGTACCGACTCGGCACGGCGTTCAATGCGATCGGCTATAAAGAGCTTATCCCTTATCTGGAGGGAAAAGAGGGGATTGTAGACTGCATTGACAAAATCAAGCAGGAATCAAGGCGTTATGCCAAGCGTCAGCTGACGTGGTTTCGGCGTGATGCACGAATTTCGTGGGTAGATACGGCAAATAGTGAACAGTTTGACGGAATTATAAATAACTGCAAGAATATAGTAGCCAAATCAAAAATTATGTGATATAATAAAAAAGAGTATTGAAAATAGCATGAGAAACTGTGCCCCGAGTCTGTCGGGACGCAGGATATCATTTTTTTCGGATACTTGGAAAAATACAGAACAAAAGCTGCTATTCGGAAAGGACGGCATCGAATATGAACAAAGGTTTGAATCTTCAGGACGTTTTTCTCAATCAGGCAAGAAAGGACAAGATCCCCATAACCTGTATACTTACAAACGGCTTCCAGTTCAAGGGAATGGTAAAGGGTTTTGACAGCTACATCGTTATCATCGAAAGCGACGGAAAGCAGGAGCTTGTTTTCAAGCATGCCATTTCCACCATTATCCCTGCCAGAGCGGTTTCAATTCTCGATACAGAGGCAGACAATCACTGAGCGGAGAACGTGCGTAAATGAACAACGGTATGATGAAAGTGCTTTTCGTACTGCTTGCCGTAGGAATTTTCAGCTCGGTTTCCAGCCAGATATACAGCAGCGTTACCGAGCAGTATAAAACCGAAACAGCCGTTATTGCAAGCGCTGCCGACAGGGTATCGTTCCGTGGGATATATATCCGAAACGAAACGGTCATACGTCAGTCGGTAAACGGAGTGCTGAGCTTTCCAGTTACCGACGGCAGCAAGGTTGCTAACGGTTCTGTGGTGGCATACGTGTACGGAAGCGAAGCGGATATTGACGTAAATCAGAAAATAGATGCGCTGCAGGAGGAGATAGATCTCCTTGAATCGGCGCAGAATCCGGGAACGACCTCCACGGCTCAGCCCGAATTCATTGCGGAGCTTATCAGCGAAAAGTATCAGACCGTCACAACAATGCTTGCAAAGCGGGACGTTACCGATATCAAAGCCCGTCGTGACGAGCTGCTGACTCTGATGAGCATCTATCAGATATCCGTAAATCAGGAGCACGACTATGATGACAGGATAACAATGCTGTATTCGCAGATAGCCGAGCTTCAGCAAAAGCAGAATCCCCCCACGGATACCGTTGTATCCCCCGACGCAGGGTATTTTGTAAGCTACACCGACGGGTATGAAAGCATGCTCCGCATAGACAACAACGACAGCATCACCGCAGGCAGGATAAAGCAGGTCATCTCCGACGAGAAAGCCGTCAGAGAAAGCCGTGACAAAACTGCCATAGGCAAGCTTATCGACGGTTACGACTGGAAAATTGCGGGGATAATAGATAATTCTCAGCACATCTACAACGCAGGGGACGAGGTAACGCTCACCTTCGCCTCAACGCCCGACAAGGTCACGGCGAAGATCGAGTCCTTGGAGGAAACGGAGGATCCCACAGAGTGGGTGCTTATCCTTAAATGCGAGGAAATGACCTACGATCTTGTGCAGAAGAGGGTCGAAAGAGTTCAGATGACTCTCAACGATTTCGAGGGGATAAAGGTCCCACGTTCGGCGATCCGATTCAACAAAAACAACGAAAAGGGCGTTTATGTCCTCTGGGGACAGAGAGTTCTTTTCAAAAAGCTTGATCCTGTTTATGAAAACGATGAATACATACTCTCACGAATAACTGCCGACGAGGATTATATCTGCGTTTACGACGATATGATAATCAAAGGCGTTGATACGGCGGAATACATGGCAAATTCCGAGGATATCTCCCCCAAGGACGAACCCGAGGAAGATGAGATAGTCAAGTATACATCAGCTGCGGAGAGCGTCATTTCCGAAACCGAAACGGAGATCACTGAGGGCTTGGACGAAACGCAGCCCGATGTGTCTGCGGACGGTGATCCCGATAATACCGAAACCACAGCGGAGGGAGATGGGGCAATGTATGAATGAGCCTGTTTTTTTTGCGGATATTGATGAAAACATCAAGGTCATACGCCATAATCTTGAGGAAGCAAAAATAAAATGCGGCAGGGAAAATGATGATATAAAGATCATGGCGGTAACAAAAACCGTCCCTGCGGAAAGGGTAAACTTTGCGGTTTCCAAGGGTCTGACCCTTCTCGGCGAGAACAGAGTGCAGGAATTTTTGCAAAAAAAAGAAGATTATGTAAAAAATAGTGAAATAAATTTCATCGGGCACTTGCAATCCAATAAAATAAAGTATATTATAGATAGTGTGACAATGATACAGTCGGTGGACAGCATTTCACTTGCCGAGGAGATCGCAAAGCAGGCGCAGAAGCGTGGCATTGTGATGGATATCCTGTGCGAGGTAAACGTTGGCGGCGAGGAAACAAAAAGCGGCTTTTCGCCCGACTGCATCAAGGATGCGCTTTATCGCATATCCGAGATAAAGGGAGTTCACATCTGCGGACTTATGACCATTCCTCCTCCCTCGGAGAGCTGTGTTTTTCTTGAAAAAATGCAGAGGATATTCGAGGATATGAAAGCCGAAAAGATCGGCGGAACGGATATAAGCCTGCTTTCCATGGGAATGTCCTCCGATTATGCAAATGCCGTCAGGTTCGGCACGGGCATGGTGCGGATAGGCTCGGCGCTCTTCGGAGCAAGAAATTACGGCGTTACTCTTAAATAAAGATAAATATAAAAAACGAAAGGAAGAAAGAAAATGGGATTTTTGGATAATTTCAGAACAGCACTTGGGATCGACGGAGGCGATGATAACTACGATAACGAGTACGATCAGCCTCAGGAGGAGATATCCTATAACAACGGCTACGGCAGAAATCAGAACGGTCCGTACAACAATCAGTACGGAAACGCTCCCGCTGACGACAACGGCAGAAACAGAGTCGTAAACATCAGCGCTACCGCTCAGCTGCAGGTCATTCTTGTAAAGCCTGAAAAATTCCAGGACACTAAGGAGATAGCAAATCACCTCAACAACAAAAAGACGGTGGTCCTCAATCTGGAGGCTACAACTCCCGATATCACAAGAAGGATCATCGACTTCCTCGGCGGCGTTGCATACGCTAACGGCGGAAGCATCAAGCCCGTTGCAAACAACACCTTCATCATCACCCCCTACAACGTTGGGTTTCAGGGAGATGAACTTGCGGGAGAGCTGGAAAGCAACGGAGTATTCCTTTGATAAAAGGCAGCTAAGCTGATCATGGAGTTTTCTCGTATGTCCCCTGAGGACAAGCTGCTGCTGTCGCATATAGACGACATGCTTTACCGCTGCGAAAAGAATTATGCCGTGTCCTATTCGTCGTTTCTTGACGAAAGAGAGTGTGCGCTGTCGGAGGAATATCTGAAACGTTCGCATACTGAATGCAAGTATCTGTTTTACGGCGGCTATGAGGGCGCAGGGAGGAAAATTCTCTGCGTTCTTTCTCAGTATGAAGAAGCGGAGCTTTCGGATTTCCCCATACGTGCGGTCAGATTTTCCTACCGTGCTGCGGACAGGCTCACCCACAGGGATTTTCTCGGCTCGCTGATGTCAATGCAGATAAAAAGGAACCTTATCGGGGACATTGTCTGCGGCGAGGGAGAAACCTATGCGTTTTTAAGTCCCGTGGCGGCGGATATGGCTGAGAGCTGCATAACAAAGGTCGGACGTGTGGGCGTAAAATGCTCGGCTGCGGACGGCTCTTCCGTTGTAAGGCATGACAGCTTTACCGAGATAAGCGGCACTGCTGCTTCGCTGCGGCTTGACTGCGTTCTGGGAATAGCTCTCAGGCAGAGCAGGGAAAAATGCGCTGCCCTTATAAAAGGGGGAAGCGTTACAGTGAACTGTTTCCCTCAGGAAAGCGTGTCCGTCCCTGTAAAGGACGGGGATACCATTTCCGTCAGAGGGTTCGGCAGATACATCGTCTGCACTGACGGACAGCTCACCGCCAAGGGACGTATCCATGTGACGGTAAAGAAATTTAAATAAAAAATCAAAGCCGGTATTATTGTATATCGGGGAAAGGACGGTTTCGTAAAATGATAACTGCAAGAGATATCAATACAAAAAGATTTGAGCAGGCAAGACCCGGTTACAAGACGGAAGAGGTAGACGAATTTCTCAAAGAAATTGCGGCTCAGATAGACGCTTCCTCCAAGGAAAAGGAAGATACCGACAAGAAGATAGAGGTGCTTGTTGAGAGCATCAGAAAATACAAGAGCGACGAGGAGGCTCTCAAGGACGCCCTCATCGGCGCTCAGAAGCAGGCGAGAGCAGTTCTTGCGGAGGCTCAGACCAAGGCTCAGCAGATAATTGCCGAGGCTCAGCAGAAGGCGGAGCAGATCATTTCCGCCGCAAACGTAAAGTCCGACGAGATCATCGGTTCGACTGCCATTCGTGCCGAAAAGGCAAAGGCTCAGCTCGAAACCATGCAGAAGGAGGTTTCCTCCTTCAAGAGCGAGATACTTGCCATGTACAAGAATCACCTTGAGCTTATCACATCGCTTCCCGAATATGATTCAGAAGACGATGCCGAGGAAGAAATTGCCGAGCAGCCTGCAGCTCCCGTTGCCGAGAAGCAGGAAATGGACAATGCAAGGGCAATGGATTCAACCATCATATTCGACAGCCCCGAAGAGGCTATGAATCATCTTTCGGCAAACAAGTAATCATATTTTTTTCCCAAAGTCAGATCGTCCGCCGAAAATGCGGATATGATATACTATGAAAACTCCGCATGATTAAAGTGCGGTCAGTAAGGAGAGTCAGCGAAATGCCACAGGATTACAACACAACCCTGAATCTGCCAAGCACCGAATTTTCCATGAGAGGAAATCTCCCTCAGAAGGAGCCTGTCATGATAGAAAACTGGGACGCAGAGCGTATCTACTACAAAATGATCGAAAAGAACAAGGGAAAGCCTCTTTATGTTCTTCATGACGGACCTCCGTATGCAAACGGCGATATCCACATGGGTACGGCTCTTAACAAGGTGCTCAAGGATATTATCGTCAAGGACAAGAACATGAGCGGCTACTGCTCTCCGTATATTCCCGGCTGGGATACCCACGGTCTGCCTATCGAGCTTAAGGTAATGAAGCAGATGGGCGTTGAAAACGGCGCAATACCTCCCGTTGAGCTGAGAAAGCACTGCAATGAGTACGCTCACGCTCAGGTGGAAAATCAGATGGGTCAGTTCAAGCGCCTTGGCGTATGGGGCGATTTTGAAGATCCTTACCTCACCCTCAAGCCCGAATTTGAGGCAAACGAGGTTCAGATATTCGGTGAAATGTATAAGAAGGGTTACATTTACAAGGGACTTAAGCCCGTGTACTGGTGCCCCGACTGTCAGACTGCTCTTGCAGAGGCTGAGATCGAATATGCAAACGACCCCTGCCACTCTATTTATGTAAAGTTCAAGGTAACAGATGACAAGGGCAAGTTTACCGCAATGGGTCTTGACCTTGACAAGACATATTTCGTTATCTGGACAACAACCACATGGACTCTCCCCGGCAACCTTGCAGTATGCGTAGGTCCTAACTATGAATATACCGTAGTTCACGCAAACGGCGAGAACTACATTATGGCGGCTGAGCTTGTAAACTCCGTAATGACCGCCGCAGGAATCACCGATTACACCACCGAAGGCGCAATACTCGGCTCCGAGCTTGAATATATGAAGACGGCTCACCCCTTCATGAACAGACCTTCTCTTGTTATCGTAGGCGACCATGTAACTCTCGAAAGCGGTACGGGCTGCGTTCATACAGCTCCCGGCTTCGGTGTGGACGACTTTGAGGTATGCAAGAAATATCCCGAGGTAGGCATCACCGTGCCCGTTGATTCAAAGGGTGTGCTGACCGCTGAGGCAGGAAAGTACGAGGGTCTGAAAACCGACGAGGCAAACAAGGTCATCGCAAAGGACCTTGAGGAAAGCGGAGCGCTTTTCGCTCTTCAGAAGATAGTTCACCAGTATCCTCACTGCTGGAGATGCAAGAACCCCGTTCTTTTCAGAGCCACAGAGCAGTGGTTCTGCTCCGTAAAGGACTTCAAGGACGACGCTGTAAAGGCTATCGAAAGCGTTAAGTGGATTCCCGAATGGGGCGAGGACAGAATAAAGGGCATGGTAAGCGACAGAAGCGACTGGTGCATCTCCCGTCAGAGAACATGGGGCGTTCCTATCCCCGTTGTTTACTGCAAGGACTGCGGCAAGCCTGTTGTTACCGACAGCACAATCAAGGCTATCTCCGATATGTTCCGCAGCGAAGGCTCGGATTCATGGTTTATAAAGGACCCCAAGGACTTTATCCCGTCAGATGTCAAGTGCGAATGCGGCTGCGGCGAGTTTGTCAAGGAAAAGGATATCTTCGACGTATGGTTCGACAGCGGCGTTACTCACAAGGGCGTATGTGCAGAGAGAGGCTATGACCTCCCCGTTGACCTGTACCTTGAAGGCGCAGATCAGTACAGAGGCTGGTTCCAGTCCTCACTGCTCACATCTGTTGCAACAAAGGGCGAAGCTCCCTATAAGGCTGTCTGCACCCACGGCTGGGTTGTTGACGGCGAGGGCAAGGCAATGCACAAATCCCTCGGAAACGGCGTTGACCCCAAGGATATCACAAGTCAGAACGGCGCAGATATCCTCCGTCTGTGGGTAGCTTCCTCCGACTATCATTCGGATATAAGGATCTCCAAGGAGATCATCAAGCAGCTTTCCGATATGTACAAAAAGATCAGAAACACTGCAAGATATATTCTCGGCAACCTCGGAAACGGCGAAGGCTTCGATCCCGACAAGGATATGATAGCCGTTAACGACCTGTGCGAGATAGACAAGTGGGCGCTTCTCCGCCTCGACAGCCTTATCGACAAGGTAAACGCCGCATATGAAGCCTTTGATTTCCACATTGTCGTTCACAGCATTCACAATTTCTGCGTTACAGATATGTCAAACTTCTACCTTGATATAATCAAGGACAGACTCTACTGCACTCCCGAAGCTTCTGTTGAAAGAAGAAGCGCTCAGACTGCAATGTATATCATTCTCAGCGCAGTTTCAAGACTTATCGCTCCCGTTCTTTCCTTCACCGCAGAGGAGATATGGAAGTATATTCCTCATTGCTCCTCCGACGATGCGGAAAGCATCTTCCTCAACTCTATGCCCGAAAAGACGGGTGTGACTGTTGACGAAGCCTTCACCGACAAGTGGGATACCATATACAATGTCCGTGCCTCCGTTACAAAGGCGCTTGAGCTTAAGCGTGCGGAGAAATTCATCGGCGCATCTCTCGAAGCAAAGGTCATTCTCCATGCAGAGGACAAGGCGCTCTTCGATAAGCTTTCCTCTTACGGAGATATCCTTCCTGCCGTATTTATCGTTTCCGCAGTTGAAACCGTAAACAACGGGGACGGCGAGTTCAAGTGCGAGGATACCGCATTCGGCGGCAAGCTTTCCTTCACCGTTGAAAAGGCTTCGGGCGGCAAGTGCGAGCGCTGCTGGTGCTACAGCGATTATGTGGGCACAAACGCAGAGCACCCCACACTTTGCGAAAGATGCGCAACACAGATATCAAAGTAATATATGATAATTCTTTTCTGGGCGCTGGTTGTTGTTCTTACGGCAATTGACGCAGTTACAAAATTTATTGCGGTTCAGAATATATCCGAGGGTGAGATCATCAGGGTCATCACCCTCGGCGATACCGATATTCTGTCCTTTTCCATGCACCACAACACGGGTGCGGCTTTCAGCAGCTTTCTCGGTCAGACGGGCATGCTGATGCTTGTGACCGTGGCGGCAATGGGCGCAATGACGGTGTTTTTTCATCTTGAAAAGCACAAGCACCCTCTTATGACCGTTTCACTTGCAATGGTCGTGGGCGGCGGCGCAGGTAATCTTATTGACAGGGCAAGGCTGTCCTATGTGGTGGATTTCATCAGGCTGTGGCCCTTCGATTTCATATTCAATTTTGCGGATATCTGCGTGGTCATCGGAGCAATACTGCTGGCTGTCTATTATCTTTTCATGGACGATAAGTACAAAAAGCAATTCCTTGCGGCGGAAAGCTCCCAACCGGAAGGGGAGTCGGCAGATGAACGGTAGACCTGTCGGAGAAAACATTCTCCTTATAACAGCAGGGGAGGAGCATAACGGACTTAGGATAGACAAGCTTATTTCAATGCAGGAAAGCGCCGGGATAAGCCGTTCTATGGCAGTTAAGCTCATTGCTGACGGTCTTGTTACCGTCAACGGGAAAAACGTCAGCAAAAGCTGCGTTATAACCGAGGGGGACGAAATATCCGTTCTTATCCCCGAACCCGAAACCCTTGACGTTCTCCCCGAAAATATCCCTCTGGAGATAATCTACGAGGACGACGACCTGCTTGTGGTAAACAAGCCAAAGGGAATGGTAGTCCACCCGGCTGCGGGGAATTATACGGGAACTCTCGTAAATGCGCTGATGTATCACTGCGGCAGCAGACTTTCCTCCATTAACGGAGTTATCCGTCCGGGGATAGTCCACCGCATCGACAAGAACACAAGCGGACTGCTCATGGTCGCAAAAAACGACAGAGCACACGTCTTTCTTGCCGAGCAGATAAAGGAGCACAGCTTTACAAGGGAATACGAAGCCATTGTCTGCGGCAGGCTGAAGGACCGTGAGGGCGAAATTGACGCTCCCATTGGCAGACACCCCGTTGACAGAAAAAAGATGGCGGTCACAGAGAAAAATTCCAAAAATGCGGTGACTTTTTATACCGTTATCGAGGAATTTCCCCAATATACTCATGTCAGACTGCGGCTTAAAACGGGCCGCACTCATCAGATAAGGGTCCATATGTCCTACATCGGTCATCCCGTGTTGGGGGACGATGTTTACGGAAAGCCCTTCGGCGGACTTGAAGGACAATGCCTTCACGCCAAAAAGATCGGGTTTGTTCACCCGACGACCTATGAATATATGGAATTTGACAGCGAGCTGCCTCAGTATTTTCTGACGGCTCTCGAAAAAGTAAAAAGGCTATGATCTGCGGAAAGGAAAAGCATTAATGTTTGAGGATATTTCAAAGGTGCTGTTCCTCAGCGACATGGACGGCACTCTTCTGAGCGCCGACAAAACTATCTCTAAAAGAAACGAGGAGGCAATGCTGCGCTTCAAGGCGGCAGGCGGAAAATTCGCAGTTGCTACGGGACGTGTCATTCAGGCAACAAGACATTATTTTACGAAGATAGGTCTTGACTGCGTTATTCTCTGCAACGGCGGAATGGTCTATGACTGCCGCAGGGACGAGATAATCTGGGCAAAGTTCCTGCCCGAGGACAAGGCTCGGAGAATGATAACGGCGCTCCTTGAAAAATTCCCCGAAGCGGCGGCGGAAATAAGCACTCCCGAAAAGATATATGCGGTCAACATGAACGACTGCGAACGGCATCACATGAAAATTGCGGGATTTACGGCTGACCCCGTGGATTCCCTTGACGAAGTTCCCGACGGGAGCTGGTGCAAGGTGCTGTTTGCCATGGAAAACCGTTTTATCGAACCCTTTGCGGCATATGCGCAGACTCTTCCCGACTGCGGCGATGTGGAATATGTGACATCAAGCACAATATTCCATGAGATGCTGCCGAAAAACTGCTCAAAGGGGGACGCTCTCAGAGAGCTTGTGAAAGCAGGCGGCTTTGAGGGGTATACGACCGTTGCAATGGGCGATTTCAACAACGACATCACCATGCTTGAAGCAGCCGACTTTTCGGCGGCTCCATCAAATGCTATAGATGATGTAAAAGCGGTATGCGATATGGTCTGTGTATCCGACTGCACACAGGGCGCTGTTGCTGAGGTGATAGATCATATTTTCGACCTTCATAATGGGAATAAATAATTGCAAAGATTCGCCTAATACTGATCCCCGATTATAAAGTGGACAAAAAATCAAGCAAAAGCTTGCGTTTATGGGTTTTGCGCAGATTTTTTGTCTGCACTTTAATGAGGGATTAGTATAAAACGAATCGCAGAAAGGATGTTTATAAATGGACGCAACTATCAAAAAGCAGCTTGAGATCACAGCCTGCAAGGTAAGAATGGGTGTTATCGAGGGCGTTTTCAACGCAAAATCGGGTCATCCGGGCGGCTCTCTTTCCATTGCTGACACGCTCACATATCTTTATTTTGCAAAGATGAACGTTGACCCCAAGAATCCCAAAATGGAGTCAAGGGACAGACTTGTTCTTTCAAAGGGACATACAGCTCCCGCACTCTACTCCGTTCTTGCTCAGAGAGGTTTTTTTGAAACGGAAGAGCTTAAAACTCTCCGTAAGATAGGTTCACGCCTTCAGGGTCACCCCGATATGAAGTATATCCCCGGCGTTGACATGAGCACAGGCTCTCTCGGTCAGGGCATTTCCGCAGCCTGCGGCATGGCTCTTTCGGGAAAGATATCCTCCGACAGCTACAAGGTATATGCTGTCCTCGGCGACGGCGAGATCGAAGAGGGTCAGGTTTGGGAGGCTGCAATGTTTGCGGCTCACAATCAGCTTGACAACCTTGTTGCAATTATCGACAACAACGGTCTTCAGATCGACGGCAAGATCACCGATGTATGCTCACCCATGCCTATAACAGATAAGTTTGAGGCATTCGGTTGGCATGTTATAACAATGGACGCTCATGATTTCGATTCCATCGAAAAGGCATTCGACGAGGCTGAGAAGATCAGCGGAAAGCCTGTTGCCATCGTTCAGACAAGCGTTAAGGGCAAGGGCGTTTCCTTCATGGAAAATCAGGTAGGCTGGCACGGCTCCGCTCCCAACAAGGAGCAGTACGATCAGGCTATGAGCGAACTTAATGCTCAGCTTGCAGCTCTCGAAGCGTAATCATTGTTAGCAGAAAGGATTGGATTGATATGGCAGATACAGTAAAAAAGGCTACAAGAGAAAGCTACGGCGAAGCCCTTGCGGAACTGAGCGAGGTTTTCCCCGATCTTATCGTACTTGACGCAGACCTTGCAGCTGCAACAAAGACGGGAATTTTCAAGAAGGCTTGTCCCGAAAGATTTTTCGACTGCGGAATCGCCGAGGCTAATATGATGGGCGTTGCCGCAGGTATTGCGTCCACAGGCAAAAAGGTTTTTGCAAGCTCCTTTGCAATGTTTGCCGCAGGAAGAGCATTTGAGATAGTAAGAAACTCTATCGGCTATCCTCACCTCAACGTGAAGATAGGTGCAACTCACGCAGGTATCTCCGTAGGAGAGGACGGCGCTACTCATCAGTGCAACGAGGATATCGCTCTCATGAGAACTATCCCCGGAATGACTATCATCAACCCTGCCGACGATGTTGAAGCAAAGGCGGCTGTCCGTGCGGCTCTTGAATTTGAGGGCCCCGTTTACATGCGCTTCGGCAGACTTGCCGTTCCCGTTTTCAACGATAAGGATACTTATAAGTTTGAGCTTGGAAAGGGCATTCAGCTTAAGGACGGCAGCGATGTTACAATTATCGCAACAGGTCTTATGGTAAACGAGGCAATGAATGCTGCCGAGGCTCTTGCCGCAGAGGGAATCAGCGCAAGAGTCATCAATATCCATACTATCAAGCCTATCGACCGTGACATTATCATCAAGGCAGCTAAAGAAACAGGCGTTATCGTTACAGCCGAGGAGCACAGCGTTATCGGCGGTCTTGGCTCTGCAGTTGCCGAGGTCGTTACCGAATGCTGCCCCGTTCCCGTTATCAAGGTCGGCGTAAACGATGTATTCGGCCATTCGGGACCTGCTGTTGACCTTCTTAAGGAGTTCGGTCTTTCCGCAGAAAATATCGCAGAAAAGGTTAAGGAAGCACTCAAGCTCAAGAAGTGATAAGCCTCTTGTTATCATAAAAATGCCGTACTCTTTTATTGGTGCGGCATTTTTTCGATAATACTAATTCTAAACCAACCTATAGACAGATACGACAGCTATAATTCCGTCATTCTACGTCAAGCTCCCTTGAAGGGCGAAAGCCCTCCTGCGGTCGCTTTCCTTGATTGACGAAATTCTATCTGCCGTCCTTGTCTATAGAACGGTTTAGAATTAGTATAAAAGACGATTTTTTGGCTGTATGGGTGTTGACATATTGCAAAAAAAATGTTATAATAAAACGATAATTTTGACCGTCAGTTCTTTTTTGACGGCAGACATGGTTATTGTCTGAAAGAAAGCGCTTTCAGACCCGCTGTCCGCTGATTCATTCGGTTTGAACAGGGAATCGGAGATAAAAAACGGATAACGGAGAAAGGGTGGTTATAGTAGTGAAGAAGGTTAAAAAGCCTGTATTTTTTGTTGTACTGGCGCTGATTCTTGCCTTTGCTGCGTCCGTGCTTTTCGGCGTGTGCAGCTATTTCGGAGATATCCGCACGGTTTATGTCAAGGGCGTTGACGATATCCGTTTCGGTATCGATATCAAGGGCGGCGTTGACGTTACATTTACCCCTCCCGAGGGATTTGACGCTTCGGAGGAGCAGCTTGATTCCGCAAAGGAAGTTATCGTTCAGCGTATGATCAATCTGGGCATCACAGATTATGAGGCATACATTGATTACGACAACGACCGTATAATCGTTCGTTTCCCCTGGAAGGAAAACGAAACTAACTTTGACCCCGAAGAGGCTGTAAAGGAGCTTGGCGAAACCGCTCAGCTTACCTTCCGTGAGGGTCTTGAGCTGGACGAGCTCAATCACCCTACAGGCGTGACCGAATCAACGATAATCCTTGAGGGTAAGGACGTTCAGGAGGCATATGCCGCTTATCAGAACGCAACCTCGGGAAGCGCAGGCGAATGGGTCGTTGCTCTTAAGCTTACCGATGAGGGAAGCAAGAAGTTTGCCGATGCGACTGCAAGACTTTACGAAACAAGCGGAAGAATTTCCATTTGGATGGACGATTCATATATCAGCGCACCTACGGTAAACGCTGTTATCACCGACGGAAACGCTATCATCAGCGGCTCCTTTGACGCAGACAGCGCAAAGAAGCTTGCCGACCAGATAAATTCGGGTGCACTTCCCTTCAAGCTTGTTACCGCAAGCTTTTCCACCATTTCTCCGAGCCTCGGTGCAGGCGCTCTTGAAGCAATGGTCGTTTCGGGAATCATCGCATTTGCTCTTATCGCAGTTTACATGATAGCAATGTACAGACTTCCCGGCGTTGTAGCTGTAGTTGCTCTTATCGGACAGGTTGCGGGTACTCTCGCATTTGTTTCGGGCTATTTCGGATTTATGGATAGCAGCATTCTTACCATACCCGGTATCGCCGGCGTTATCCTTGCAGTTGGTATGGGCGTTGACGCAAACGTTATTACCGCTGAGCGCATCAAGGAGGAGCTTTCTCACGGCAAGACCCTTGACGGCGCACTTGTAAGCGGCTATAAGCGTGCATTCTCCGCTATCCTCGACGGTAACGTTACAATGATCCTTGTGGCTATCATTCTTATGGGCGCTTTCGGTACTCCCGACAGCATCTGCTCAAAGGCTCTGAAATTCGTGTTCTTCATGTTCGGACCGTCAACCGCAGGTACTATCTATTCCTTCGGCTATACCCTCCTTACGGGTGTTGTTCTGAACCTGTTCTTCGGAGTTCTTTGTTCAAGACTCATGCTTATGTCCCTTTCAGGCTTCAAGTGCTTCAGAAATCCCAAGCTTTACGGAGGTAAGAAGTCATGAATAAAAAATTCAATTTTGATTTTATAAAGAACAGAAAGACCTACTTTATCATATCCGTCGTTCTGATCGCACTGGGAATACTTTCAAGCTTTATTTTCGGCGTTACCCTTGACATTCAGTTCAAGGGCGGTACGATCATCACCTACCTTTACGAGGGAAATATCGACACTGCCGCATTTGAAAGCACGGCTAAGGAAGCCCTCGGAGGAACAGGCGTAAACGTAACAACAGGTACCGATTTCAACACGGGCAAGAACAATATTCAGCTTTCCCTCCTTTCAAATTCGGGACTTACCGCCGATAAGCAGATAGAGCTTACCGACACCCTGACTGCCGCTTTTGCGGATAACGGTCTGGAGCTTCAGCAGTCCACCGACGTTTCACCTTCCTCGGGACGTGAATTTTTTGCAAAATGTCTTGTTGCGGTAGTCTTTGCGGCTATCGTCCTCATTGTGTATATTGCCATCAGATTCAAGAATATCGGAGGCTGGCTTGCAGGTATCTGCGCAGTTATCGCCCTTTTCCACGATATCCTTATCGTTTACGCAACATTCGTTATCTTCCGAATGAGCATTGACGCTAACTTTATGGCGGTAGTTCTTACGATACTCGGTTACTCCATCAACGATACCATCGTTATTTACGACCGTATCCGTGAGAACAAGACTCTCGGACCCAAGAATCTTTCTCTGTCCGAGCTTACAAACCTCAGCCTTAATCAGTCCCTTTCACGTTCGATCAATACTTCCGTTACGACCTTCCTTGCAATGCTTACAGTAACTATCGTTGCAATGGTATACGGCGTAAACTCTATCATCTCCTTCTCCTTCCCCATGATGATAGGTCTTGTTTCGGGCGCATATTCATCGGTCTGCATAGCTGCTCCTCTCTGGGTGCTCCTTGAGGAAAAGAGAAATGGTTCCTCGGGCAAAAAGGCTAAGCCTGCCGCTGATAAAGCATAATCTGTAATTATTTGCCGCCATATATCCCAATAAGATATACGGCGGCAATTTTGTAAATATTACAAATTGATAAAAAAACCGAAAAACCCTTTACTTAAACAATTTAGTGTGCTAAAATAACAGTATACGTATTTTTAGGAAAACGATGATTTATCTTTTCCTGATAAATGCGAATCCTACAGACGCAGAAAGGAAAGTTGATATGGACGAAAAGAGAAATGAAGAAAAGAGCATGGATTATCTTTATGAGGCTATACTCTGCCTTGAAACCAAGGAAGAATGTGCGGCGTTTCTTGACGACCTCTGCACAGCTCTTGAGCTGAAAGCCCTTTCTCAGCGTATGCTTGTTGCAAAAATGCTTTCCGAAAAGAAGATATACAATAATATTGTTGCCGAAACAGGCGCAAGCACCGCTACTATCAGCCGTGTTAACCGCACCCTCAACAGCAAGTACAGCGGTTCAGGCTACCGCATCGTTTTCGACAGATTAAAGGATACGGCTGAAAAATCGGACAAGGACGGAGATAAGTAAGTTGAGCGGATATTCGTCATTCGCCTATTTTTATGACAGGCTCACCTCAAATATCGACTATGCAAAAAGAGCGGAGTATTTTGACTCGCTTGTGCGCAGGTTTGGCGGAAAAAAGGGCATACTTCTCGACCTTGCCTGCGGAACGGGCAGCCTTTCGGAGGAGTTTGCAAAGTTGGGATACGACGTTATCGGCACAGACGGCAGCGAGGATATGCTGAACTGCGCCCTCGACAAGAAGTTCGACAGCGGTCTGCCTATACAGTACCTCTGTCAGGATATGACCGAGCTTGACATGTTCGGGACAATTGACGTTACCGTCTGTGCTCTTGACAGCCTTAATCATCTGCCGTCAAAAGAGGCTGTGCAAAAGACCTTCGGCAAGGTTTCGCTGTTCTGCGACCCCGAAGGACTGTTCATTTTTGATATGAATATGCCTTACAAGCACAAAAATATTTTGGCGGACAGCACCTATGTATATGATATGGAGGACGTTTACTGCGTCTGGTCGAATTCCTTCGACAAAAATTCGGAGGACTGCCGTGTGGATATCGCTCTGGATATCTTCGAGCGGCTTGAGGACGGGCGGTACGAACGCTTCGGCGACGAGCTTTCGGAAATTGCATTTGATATGAATGTAATTGATGAAATGCTGAAAGGGTCGGGGTTTGAAATTCTTGCCCATTTTGATTTTGACAGCTTTGACGAGCCGCACGACGACAGCGAAAAGGTCGTCTGGGTCTGCCGCAAGGCTGCATAGCGCATAGGACAACGCCCCGAATATGCTTTAGCTTTTGAAAGGAACTGTTATATGGGAAAAATCGTTAGAACAATATCCGAGGACGGCTCGGCTGTTGCAACAGCCATTGACGCTACGGACATTGTTTCGGAAATAGAAAAAATCCACAAGACATCTGCGGTGGTGACTGCCGCTCTGGGCAGGCTGACTGTGGCTGCCTCCCTTATGGGAATAGGTCTGAAAGGGGAGAAGGACACACTTACTCTCCGCATGAACGGAAACGGTCCGACGGGTGCGCTCATTGCCGTGGCGGACAGCTTCGGAAACGTAAAATCCTATGTCTGCAACCCTGTTGTGGAGCTGCCTCTCAATCAGTACGGCAAGCTTGATGTTTCGGGTGCTGTGGGCAAGGAGGGAACACTCTCCGTTGTAAAGGATCTTGGACTGAAAGAGCCTTATGTGGGTCAGGTACCTATTGTCAGCGGTGAGATAGCCGAGGATATCGCAAGCTATTTTGCGGTTTCCGAGCAGATACCCACCGTCTGCGGTCTGGGCGTCCTTGTCAATCCCGACCTTACGGTCAAGGCTGCCGGAGGATATCTTATTCAGCTGCTGCCCTTTGCGGGGGACGAGGTGATAGATATTCTTGAGAAGAATGTAAACGCTTTGCCTTCGGTAACTCAGATGCTTTCGTCGGGAGTAACTGCCGAGGATATGGCGATGAAGGTGCTTGAAGGTCTTAACCCCAACGTGCTTGACGAGCTTTCGGCGGAGTACAAGTGCGACTGCTCAAAGGAGAGAGTGGAAAACGCTCTTATCTCCGTTGGCAGAGAGGAGCTTGAAAGCATGGCGCAGGACGAGCAGACAGAGGTCTGCTGCCATTTCTGCGGAAAGAAATATATCTTTACACCAAAGGAAATACTTGCCCTCGGCAGGAGAACGGGTGAAAAAGAATAATCGAACGCCTGTCCGAATATAAATTACAAAGCAAATGCTTATGCGGAATCGAGAGGAATGGTCTGAATGGCAAAAACGAGAGTAGCTGTGATCTTCGGCGGAGTTTCAAACGAGCACGATATTTCGCTGATATCTGCGACGAACGTTATAAATAACCTTAACAAGGATAAATACGAGGTTATCCCTGTGGGTATCACAAAAAAAGGCAGATGGCTTTTTTATCCGGGAGATGTAAGCGCTATATCTTCGGGAAGATGGGAACAGAACCCCGACTGCGTTCCTGCCGTTATCCTGCCCGATAATATGTACAAAGGTATCGTCAAAATTGAAGACGGTATGCTTTCGAGAGTAAAGATCGACGTGGTATTCCCCGTGCTTCACGGCAAAAACGGCGAGGACGGAACGATTCAGGGACTGCTTGAAATGTCGGGACTTCCTTATGTGGGCTGCGGCTGTCTTGCGTCCGCTGCGTGCATGGACAAGGAAGCGGCTCATATGATGCTTGAGCACAGCGGCATAAGAATGGCAAGATACCGTGCCATAAGGCAGTGTCAGCTGAACAGGCTTGAGGAGATATGCGAGGAGATCGCAGGGGAGCTTGGCTATCCGCTCTTTGTTAAGCCTGCAAACAGCGGTTCATCGGTGGGCGTTAACAAGGCGGACTCCTTTGAGGAGCTGAAGGACGCAATAAAGCTTGCCTTCTCCCATGACGGAAAGGTCATCGTTGAGGAATATATCAAGGGAAGAGAGCTTGAATGTGCCGTTCTCGGAACGGATAACCCCTTTGCTTCCGAGGTGGGAGAGATAAACTCCTGTAACGATTTCTACGATTATGACGCAAAATACATACTGGGCACATCGGGACTTTCCATTCCTGCGGATATCCCTGCCGAGGCTTCCCGTGAAATACGTGAAACTGCCGTCAAGGCATTTACCGCAATGGGCTGCTTCGGACTTTCGAGAGTGGATTTCTTCCTGTCCGACGACGGAAAGGTATACCTGAACGAGCTGAATACCCTTCCCGGATTTACGTCCATAAGTATGTATCCTAAGCTTATGGAGAATTTCGGCATACCCTACAGCGAGCTTCTCGACAGGCTGATAACACTCGCCTACGAGCGTGAAAATATAATCTGATTTGACTGAAAGGATATTACCTTAATGACTGAACTAAGCGAAAAAGCGATAGGCGTTTTCGATTCGGGACTGGGCGGACTTACCTGCGTTGCGGAGCTGCACAGGCTCATGCCCAACGAAAACATAGTTTATTTCGGCGACACCGCCCGTATCCCCTACGGCACAAGAAGCAAGGATACTATCCTTGAATATTCCAATCAGGACGCAGCCTTTATGAAGCTGCATGACGTTAAAATGATAATTGCCGCCTGCGGAACGGTTTCCTCCGTCGTTGGCGGAATAAAGAATTTCTGCGGAGATATCCCCTTTACGGGCGTGGTCATCCCTGCAAGTCAGGCTGCCTGCGCCGCTACGAGAAACGGCAGGATAGGCGTTATCGGCACAAGTGCCACTATCCGTTCGGGCGCATACGGAAAGGCGATACGCAACATCAGGCAGGACGTGTCGGTCATAGGAAAGGCATGCCCCTTGTTCGTTTCCCTTGTTGAAAACGGACTTACCGACAGCAATGATATTGTGCTCAAAACCATGGTGGAGCGCTATCTTGCGCCTGTTAAGGCGGAAAATGTGGATACGCTCATTCTCGGCTGCACCCATTACCCTATAATACAGCGTGCGATAGAGGAATACATGGGCGAAAACGTCACCATGATATCATCGGGCGGAGAGGCGGCAAAGTACGCCATGAATGTGCTTGCGATGAAAAATCTTCTCTCCGAGCGGACGGAAGACGGAAAAACGGTCTACTATACAAGCGACAGCACCGAGATGTTTGAGGAAAACGCTGCGGCGTTCCTCGGCAGCGAGCTTAAAGGCGATGTCAAAAAGGTGGCTGTCGATGAACTTGCGGGACTTTGGAAAAGCTGCTGAGGTTCGGAAAGGAATGTACAAAAATGCTTGAAAAGACGGAGAAAAGCGCTCACGGACGGAAGGTCACCATAACCATGAAAAGCGTTTCGGGTACGGGAGGGGGAGCTCCCGACATAATGGAGCTTATGACCGACGGCGAGCTGAAAACCGTTGTACGTGACGGCGTTGAGGGCTATCAGATAGCATACGACGATACGGAGGCAACAGGCTTTACAGGCTCACGCACTATCGTTTCCTGTTTCGGTGAGAAAATTGCGACTATGGAGCGCAAGGGAGCGGTGGAATCGAACCTGATGATAGAAACCAACCGCAAGCACCACTGCCATTACGGCACCGAATTCGGCGATATGCTTCTTGGGATATATACTCACAAAATAATCAACCGAATGACAGACAGCGGCGGAGAGCTTTATTTCAAGTACACCATTGACGTGAACTCCGCATTGCTCAGCGAAAACGAGATATATCTGAACGTTGAGCTTAAATGAATGATCCCGAACACCTGAGAACATCAATGCTTCTCGGGTGTTTTTTTGCAACATAAATGTATAAATATGGCAGTGTCTTCCTCATTTTTTGGTATGATTGATAGAATTTCAAAGCTGTCATAGTCTTTATATATTGGATTTTTACATAACATAATTTATAGTTTACAATTTGGTAAATAAATAATACATTTTGTGGGGCAGAAATAATGTATAATTAATCTGAGTAAAAATTTGCAGATATATTATCGTTTGAATGGAGGCTGAAAAATGCTTAAAAATAAATACATTATTTCAGTTTGCATTGCAAAAATAAATGATTTTCGGAATTGTCAATGCATAGCGGAGCTGAATAATCATTTTAACGAGCATAATTATAAAATGTTTGTTTACCATATGTGTTCCGATCTGTATAAAAAGACAGGGAGCGAAACCGGAGAAAAAGCTATCTTTGACCTTATAGATTACGATATAACCGACGCAGTTATCATTTTTCCCGAATCGATCCTTAACCCGGAAACCGTCGAAATGATACGTGACAGGGCAAAAGCTCACGGTAAGCCTGTTATTTGCGTGGACGGAAGCTTTGACGGCTGCGTGAACGTGCTGTATGATTATGAATCGGCTTTTGAAAAGGTCGTTAGGCATATTGTGGAGTTCCACGGGATAACCGATACCTGCATGATAGCAGGGGGGCGTGGTAACGATTTTTCTGATTCAAGGATCGATGTTTACCGCAAGGTGTTGGAAGAAAACGGTGTGGCTTTTGACGAATCAATGATATATTACGGCGATTTCTGGGCAAAGCCTACCCGTTTGGCTGTGGAAACGATGATCGAAGAAAAAAAAGTCCCGAGAGCAGTTATCTGTGCAAATGATGTTATGGCTATCATTGCCTGCGAGGTCCTGAAAAAGAACGGATATTCAATTCCCGACGATGTTATCGTTACGGGCTTTGACGGTATCGATGCTGCCGAATTCAGCGTGCCCAAGCTCACGACCTGCGGCTGCGACTACGGGGTAATGGCGGAAAAGGTCGTCGATCTGCTGACGTTATTTTTTGAAGGGAAGCAGACGGAGGATACATATAAGATATCCTATGATATATGCGTTTCCGAGTCATGCGGCTGTCATGACAGGCGTGATATCGACGCTTCGAGCCGTATAAGGGAGATAAACGACCGTTTCTACGGCTATCAGGATCAGGAGCGCACAATATATGACAAATCCGCAAGGATAATGAACTGTGCAAATATAAATGAAGTGGCAGAGCTTTTCGGAAAGTGTCATTTTTATAACATGTGCTGCATGGTAAACGGCGACTGCCTTGACGAAAGCGTTGACCCTACCGTAAAGCCCGACAGGGAAAGCTTTACCGACCCCATGTACCTTATTTTCGATACCGACGCTGCCGATATCCCTGCAGGCACGGCGTTCGGCAGGAAAGACATTATCCCGAATATTGATGTGGTCATGAATTACGGAAATCCGCTTATTTTTACCGCTCTCAGGTTTCTCGATACGACCATGGGATATATCTGCTGCTTTTTCCCTGCAAACGAGGATTCATACTGCAGGGTACTCCAGACTGCAAACGCAGTAAACTTTGCCATAAGCAGCTATCGGAATATCCGTTATCAGCAGTACATTAACAAACGTATTGAGGAAATGTATAAGCATGACGCAATGACGGGTCTTTACAACAGACGGACGCTTTACGATCTGCTCAACTCGGATATTGCAGAGCAGTGTGCGTCCGACCCCGACATAAGGCTCATACTCATAATTGCCGACCTTGACGGACTGAAAACGATAAACGACGGATTCGGTCACCTTGAGGGAGATTCGGCAATATCCGAGGCGGCAAGGGCGCTTATGGGTTCCTACGGGAACGAGCTTATCTGTTCACGCTACGGCGGAGATGAAATAGTTGCCGTTATAACTGCCCACAAAGACAGTGCGGAGAGCGTGCTGCAAACAATAATCGACAATGTAAACAGCCGTCTGGAGGAATATAACCAAAGCTCGGGAAAGGGTTATCGTGTTGCGATGAGCCTCGGTTCAAAAATATCCGAAAGCTCCGAATTTAACTTCAGCGAAATGCTTGAAGAGGCTGACAAGCAGATGTACAGCCGTAAGAGAAACAAACACTCAAGAATTTGACGCTCTGTGGTCTGGTATCATAAAAACAGCAAAATATTTATACCGACATTGTGTAGGGTGATTTTGAAAGTCACCCTTTGCAATGTCGGTTTTTTTGTCGTCCTTTTTTTGTTCTATCTTTGCAGCTTCCTCAATAGAATATAGTAATACTAAAAACCGTTTAAAAACTGTACAAAAAATCGAGCATAATCTTGCATATATGGATTATGCGAAGATTTTTTGTCTACAGTTTAAATGGTTTTTTGTATAATATTTCTCGTGTAAAAGCTGAAAGGATGATGAAAATGGAGTCAAGTGTTCTGCGGTATTTCGGAGGATATATCGGAAAAGCTCTCGCACAGATAAACGATGAAAATATCTGTGAGATACGTCTGAGAGCAAACGGACCCTTGTGCGTTACGGGTGAAAAGGGCGCTGCTTTCGTCACAAGCGGCGGACTGCTTACAAGCTCCCATGAGGGGGCGGTAAAAGTGACGGCGGAGGATATCAGACGAAGCTTTGAGGCTGTGTGCAGATATTCGGTCTACAGCTGTCAGAATCAGATAAACAACGGGTTCATTACTGTCAGCGGAGGGCATCGGGCAGGCATATGCGGCTCGGCGGTCTATTCACCGAGCGGTTCGGTTGAAAATATCCGAAATATCAGCGGAATAAATTTCCGCATCGCCCATGAGATCATCGGCTCGGCGGACAGCCTTGCGGCGGAGGTTTTCGGCAAAACGGAGCTTACCCCCCGAAGCCTGCTTATATGCGGAGCGCCCTGTTCGGGAAAAACCACCGTTCTCCGTGACCTTTGCAGGATAGTCGGAGATCGTTTTCCCGTTTCGCTCATTGATGAACGGGGAGAGCTTGCCGCAGTCAGCGGAGGGATCCCACACAGCAGAGTAGGCGTTCAGACAGACGTTTTCAGCGGCTACAGCAAGCCCGACGGCATAAAAATGGCTGTAAGGGTAATGTCGCCGGTTATGATATTCTGCGACGAGATAGGTTCGGAAGAAGACCTGAAGGCGCTGGAGCTTGCAGCGCTCAGCGGAGTAAAAATTGCCGCCACGGTCCACTGCTCATCACCCGATGAGCTTTCGGGAAGGTCGGAGCTTATGAGTCTTATCAAAAAAGGGATATTTGACAGCGCAGCTTTTATGGTCCGCAGGAGGACAGGCACGGTTTTAAGCCGTGAAAAGCTTATGGCTCTCGATACCGCCCCTCATGGAGCTGGCAGGATAATCAGACAGCCGTGAGCTTTGTCGGAGATATGCTTTGAAAACCGTAAAACTTTCAAAAAAGGAATGGTCATTGATATGCCTGCGAAAATAATCGGAATTTTCATTCTTATCACAATGTCCGCCCTTACGGGATGCCTTGCGGCAAACGGGCTGAAAAGGCGTGTTGATGCTCTCAGACAGCTAAAGCTCATGCTTGAGAATATCCGTCTGATGATAAGATACGAGGCTGCTCCCTTGGGAGAGATAGTTTGCAGGCTGTGCGAAAGCGGCGCATACGGAAGGCTGGATTTCCTTCCCTCTCTACGTGAGTCTTTGGAGGGGGAGGATATATACAGCGCCGAAATGAACTTTAACCTATTCTGGAGCGCTGCCCTTGAAGAGCACAGGGGAGCTTTTTCGGAGGAGGATATGACGCTCCTTGCAAATCTGGGCAGCGTTCTCGGAACGACGGACGCCGAGGGACAGCTATCGGCGCTCTCCCTTGCTGAGGCGGAAACTTCAAATCTTATCAGCGGAGCGAATGAGCAGTATCGTGCAAAGGGCAGACTTTACCGTTCTCTGGGAGCAGTTGCGGGAGCGCTTATCGCTGTTGTGATCATATAGGAAACGATTGCTTCGCATTATTCAGCGTTGCCATAGGAAAAAATGGAATTGCTTTTCCTTAGGACTGCCAAAGGAAGGAATGAGGAGAAAATGGATATCGAACTGATCTTTAAGATCGCAGGAGTGGGGATAATCGTTGCTGTGCTGAATATCCTGCTGAAAAAGGCGGAACGGGACGAGCAGGCGCTTATGACAACTCTTGCAGGTCTTGTGGTCGTCATGATGATGATCGTGCAGGAAATCGCCGATCTGTTTGAAAAAATACGAAGCTCCTTCGGGCTTTGACGTGAAATTGAGAGGACTTCTGATTATGGACATGTCCCGTCTGATAATGATAGCCGCCGTCTGCATTACCTCGGCGGCGGTATGCAGGGTATTTGACTGCGGCGCAAAGGAATATGGGGTCGTGCTGAAAACAGCAGCTGCGGCAGGTATACTTATGACAGTGATAACAGCCGCCGCACCTATTTTTCAGCGGATAGAAAGGCTCTACGGAAAAACGGGAGCGGACAGCGAATATCTGACCATAATGTTCAAGGCGGCAGGGATATGCTATCTGACACGGCTTGCCTCGGATATATGCAAAGACAGCGGAGAAGGAACTCTTGCGTCACAGGCGGAGCTTGCGGGTAAGATAGCTTTGCTGGTGCTTTCTCTGCCCCTTTTCGAGAAAACCGTTGATATAATTTCTTCACTGATCTACTGATTGGACGGTCGAAAAAAATGAGGATAAAAAAGATGATAGCCGCTTTTATGGCGGCAGGAGCGGTGCTTGCAGCCGTGCTTTCACCGAAGGTCTGCGCAGAGAACGATATGGGTGAGCTTTCCGAGGCGTACGGCATTTCCGACGGCATAGCTTCGGAAAGCCTGCCCTATGACGCTGCGGATTTTCTCGCCGAAAATAACATATCTCCCGATGACCCCGACAGCATATCAAAGCTTTCCCCGAAAACGGTGCTTTCCTATATGTGGGAGAAGATAAAGCACAGCGCCGCTTCGCCCCTGAGAGTTTTCGTGCTCATTCTGGGAGCGGTGCTGCTGTCTGCTCTGACGGGGGCAGTGGGGGATTCGGCAGGGGGAGAAACGGAGCAGCTTTACCGTGTGATATCGGTGCTGATATGCACGGCGCTCATAGTGCCCTACGTGGAAAGCGCCGTCAGCATGGCAAAGGAAACACTTTCCTGCGGCAGCGATTTCATGGTGTGCTATGTCCCTGTTATGGCAGGGATAGCGGCTGCGTCGGGAACGGTCACATCGGCTGCCTCCTATAATGTGATAGTGCTCTTTGCGGCGGAGGCGGCGGTAAGGATAGCCTCGGAGCTTCTGATGCCCGTGCTGTCGCTGTGCATGGCAATGGGGATAATCGACGCTGTGAATCCGGGGTTTTCCCTATCGGGGATAACCGAGCTGCTGAAAAAATATACCTCAGTTCTGCTGTGCTTTATCATGACCGTGTTCACGGGACTGCTGTCGGTGCAGAGCATTGTGGGAGTTTCGGCGGATACTGTGGGGGTAAAGGCTGCAAAGTTTGTGGTTTCAAATATGATACCCGTGGTGGGAAATGCCGTTGCAGATGCTTATTCAACAATGAGGTCGGGACTCGGACTGCTGAAAGGTGCCGCAGGTGCCTTCGGAGTCATAGCCATAGCCGCAGCGGTACTGCCGCCCATAATCGAAACGGCGCTTTTGCAGCTTGCCGTTTCGGCAGGAGAAGCGGCTGCGGATATGTTTGGGGCAAAGGAGCTTAAGGTTCTGTTTAAAAACACAGCGTCCGTCCTTTCCCTTATCATTGCCCTGCTTTCCTGCTTTGCGGTAATGTTTATCGTTGCCACAATAATTCTCATGGCGGCAGGACTGGGGGGGAATGTATAAATGGAAATGCTTCGGACGATCTCATTTACTGCCTGCGTTCTGGGGATAGTTTTCTCGCTGATATCAAACGGCTGTCCCTCGGAAAAATTTTCAAAGCAGCTGAGCGTGATATTCTCCCTTATATTCATTCTCGTCATCGCAAAGGGGATAACGGGCATTGATCTTTCGGCGGATACCCTTACGGCAGAGGATTATTACGCCGAATATGACGAAGCTTACGGAGAGCGGATAGACGAGCTGTTAAGCGGCGAGATAGAATCAAACCTCTGCGGCAGCTTGGAGGAGCTTTTAGCGGAGAAGAAAATTTTTCCCGCAAAAATCTTTGTGACCGTAAATAATTCGGGCGGTGACAGCATATCTATTATTAACGCAGGGGCGGAGCTTGAATATTCGGACAGGGGGAAAACGGACTACGCCGCCGCCCTTATAGCGGACGCTCTGGGCATTGACAAGTCCTGCGTTGAAATTACCGTATCGTCAAAAGAGGAGGAGCAGTGAAAAATGGCTTTCAAAGTAAAAAAAGAAGCTTTCCCCAAGGCGTTTGAAAAGGCAAGGGAGGCTATTGATAAATTCATGAAAAGCCGTTATGCAATGACGGCGGCAGTAGGAACAGGTCTGCTGGGAATGCTGCTGATATTATTTTCGGGAGGTTCGGATAATGACTCTGCAAAGGAAAGTGCTGACACGGAAACCGGGAGCTGCGTATCTTCAAGCAGCGATTACTGCCGTGAAACGGAAGAAAGCCTCGAGAACATTCTGTCCGCCATAGAGGGTGTGGGTGAGGTCAAAGTAATGGTCACCGTCAGCTCTTCGGAGGAGTACATATACGCCGATACCACAGAAAAAGACGACGATCGGGAGAAGCAGGAATATGTCATACTGAAGGACGGCTCAAAGGAGCAGGCCCTTGTAAGAAAAGTCAAAAGCCCTGTTATAACGGGAGTGGTTGTCGTATGCGACGGCGGAGGTTCGGCAAGAGTATGCGAGAAAATATACAAAGCCGTGACCGCCGCCGTCAATATCCCGTCAAGCAGGATATACGTTGCCGAAAAAGAGTGAACAATGCCGTTATTGCGGCAAAAGGGAGGAAATTTATTATGCGTAAACCAAGCGTTATCATCGGGAAAAAACAGATAGTTATTGCAAGCCTTACACTGCTGCTCGGAATCGCAGTTTATATGAACTACGTTTTTGCGCAGGTGGAGGACGAGATCGCCGCAGGAGCGTCATCATCGGGGATAACAGCCGAAAAGGCGGCGTCAAATTACGGGGACGCCGAATTTGTCAGCTCCGAAAGCTCGGGGGACGATTACTTCGCACAGGCACGGCTTTCCCGTATGACATCACGTGACGATGCCGTGCAGACACTGTCGGCTATACTCGGCGGAGGGGACCTTTCCGAGGAGGAGAATGCCACCTACACCATGGAAGCGGTATCTCTCTCACAGCTGACCGAGAGCGAGAGCACCGTTGAATCTCTTATAATGGCGCAGGGCTTTGAGGACTGTGTTGTGTATCTGGACGGGGAAACCGCAAGCATTGTTGTCCGCTCAGACGGACTTTCCGCAGCCGAAGCTGCTCAGATCAAGGATATTTTGTTAAGCGAGGTTACAATTCCTGCGGAAAATATCAGAATTTTTGAAGTAAAGTAGTTGTTTATTTATTCAAAGTATGTTATAATATCTCTATATGAAAAAATTTCGGTCAATGTCGGACAGTCTGCAAGGCTGAAAATGTGATCCGGTCGGAGTTTTTCCTAAGGAAACGACTGAAACGATTTATTCAGCGTTTTCCCAATACAAGTCCGCAGAATGCTGTTTTTTTAAAACGGTATTCTGTCGGGCTTTAAGGTGTTATATGCAATGCTGCATGGGAAAGGCTCGCAAAGGGGTAATGAGCTGACAGTCGGAGGAGACGCATCAGCTCGGAAAGGAATGATAAAATATGAAGAGAAGCGACGTCAGAGAAGCTGCGTTTATGCTTGTTTTTGAAAAGGAATTCAGAGAGGACGGCTATGAGGAGATCATTGAATCCGCAAGGGAAGCGGACGAGTATGACTTCAACGAGGACGCTATAAACCTTTTTAAAAATGTCTGCGAAAGGAAAGAGGAGCTTGACGAGGTCATCTCCCGTTTCAGCGAAAAGCGAAAGGTGAACCGTATCGGCAAGGTGAGCCTTGCGGTGCTGAGAATAGCGGTATATGAGTGTATGTACGATGAAAAGGTTCCCGTAAACGTGGCTATCAGCGAGGCTGTTCAGATATCGAAAAAATATTCCTTTGAAAGCGATACTCAGTTTGTGAACGGTATTCTCGGAGCGCTTTCGAGAAGCGGAATGCTGCCCGAAAAAACTCAGCAGTAACTTATAATCGAAAGGACAGCTTTCAAATGCCTTTGTATCTGGGGATAGACACCAGCAATTACACCACCTCAGCCGCTATATACGACAGTGACTGCGGCGAGGTCATATCCGAAAAAAAGCTGCTGCCCGTAAAGCAGGGCGAAGCAGGACTGCGGCAGAGCGACGCTGTATTTCATCACACAAAGCAGCTGCCCGAAATTATGGAAAAGCTGTGCGCAAGGGCAGGAGTGCCCCTTTCGGGTATCAAAGCCGCCGCAGCGTCGGTAAAGCCGAGAAATGCGGAAGGCTCGTATATGCCCTGCTTTCTCTGCGGAGAGGGTCTTGGCAGGAGCTTGTGCGGAGTTCTCGGAGTGCCGTTTTACCGCACATCTCATCAGACGGGTCATATCCTTGCCGCCCTTTATTCCGCAGGCAGGCTCGACCTTGCGGCAGAGGAGTTCATAGCCTTTCATGTAAGCGGAGGAACTACCGACTGCCTGTGCTGTTCCCCCGATGAGGAGGATATTCTGAGCATAACCGAGGCGGCGTCCTCCCTCGACCTCAAAGCAGGTCAGCTTATCGACAGAACAGGACTTATGCTGGGACTTTCCTTCCCCTGCGGAGCGGAGCTTGAAAGGCTTGCAGAGGAGAGCACAGAAAATATCCGCACAAAGGCGGTCATGAAAAACGGCTCATGCTGCCTTTCGGGCTTTGAAAACAAGGCAAAGGAGCTGCTCGGTTCCGGCAAGAAACCTTCGGACGTTGCAATGTACATTCAGAACAGCATCGCCTTTACTGTTTACGAAATGAGCGTTCATGCAAGAGCAGGCAGGGATATCCCTCTGCTGTATGCAGGCGGTGTAATGTCCAATAAATATATCAGAGGTTTTCTTGAAAAAAAGCTTGAGGGGGTAAGCTTTGCCGCCCCCGAATTTTCCTGCGACAACGCCGCAGGGGTCGCCGTGTATGCGGCAAGGAAGGATATCTCTCCGAAAGGACGGTCGTGAAAATGAGCTCGGTGCTTACCGTTTCCCAACTGAACAGATATATGGCTTTCAAGCTTAAGGAAGACCCCAATCTCAGGGGAAAGCTTATTAAGGGAGAAATATCCAATTTTACAAATCACGCAAAGACGGGGCATTTTTACTTTACTCTGAAAGACAGGGAATCCTCCGTCAGAGCGGTCATGTTCAATAATTTTGCGTCACGTCTGAGCTTTATGCCATACAGCGGAATGAGCGTTATAGCCATGGCAAACGTTCAGGTCTACGAACGGGACGGTATATATCAGCTTTATGTGACCGATATGCAGCCCGACGGGCTTGGAGCTATGTATATTGCTGTGGAGCAGCTAAAGGAGCGGCTTTCGGCGGAGGGACTTTTTGATGAACGCTTCAAGCAGCCGCTTCCGGGATTCCCCAAAAGGATAGGCATAGTAACATCGTCGGACGGCGCTGCACTTCAGGATATACTGAACATTATCGGCAGAAGATATCCCGTATGCGAAGCGGTCATATTTCCCTGCCTTGTTCAGGGAGAATACGCTCCCGACTCCATATGCGAAGCACTTGACCTTGCGGACGGCTTCGGCTGCGACGTGATAATATGCGGACGTGGGGGAGGTTCTCCCGAAGACCTTTGGGCGTTTAATTCGGAAAAGGTGGCAAGGAAGGTTTTTTCCATGAATACGCCCCTCATCTCCGCAGTCGGTCATGAAACGGACACAACGGTAATAGATTTTGTGTCCGACCTGAGAGCGCCCACTCCGTCGGCTGCCGCAGAGCTTGCTGTGCCCGATATGTCGGTGCTGATGTCGGCTCTCACGGGGTATAAAAATGCCCTTACGGAGGCTTTTATAAAATGTGCGGACAAAAAATCCGAGCAGCTTGGCGAGCTTGAAAAAAGGCTCGGTCTGTGCTGTCCCAAAAGCAAGATACGCAGGTCGGAGGAGAAGCTGTCCTATCTGGAAAAGAGCCTTGCATCGGCAGGGTCGGCATACCTTGACCGAAAGGAAAGCAGGCTTGCGGAATGCGCCGCAGGACTTGATGCTCTCAGTCCCCTAAAGGTCATGGCAAGGGGCTACAGCCTTGTTTACAGCGGCGAAAGGCTTGTAAAGTCGGCGGCTGAACTTAAAAAGGGAGATAGGATAACAGTCCGCTTCTCCGACTCCTCGGCAGAAGCCGAGATATGCTGACAAGTGTCAGGAAAGGAATGGTAAAAATGAGCTTTGAGGCTTCCGTTAAGAAGATAGAGGATATAATAAAGCAGCTTTCCGAGGGCGAGATACCTCTCGGCGAAGCAGTTGAACTGTACAAGCAGGGGACGGACGAGTTAGCCGCCTGCCGCAAAGAGCTTGACAGCGCAAAAATGAAAATAATCTCCGCTCAGGATATTGAAGAGGAAATTGACGGATAAATATAAAAAAGAAAGATGGTCGTGAGTCAATGAACGATGAAGTAAAAGTGCGTCTGGAGCAGTATGCACATGGGGTAAGTGAAAGGCTTGAGGAGCTAAGGGGTATGTATCCCGAAGACGAATGCAGATATCAGTCAGCCTGTCCCGAAGCCATGTGGTACTCTCTTTCGGCAGGGGGCAAGCGGATACGCCCCGTTCTTGTTTTGGAATTTTGCAGGATATTCGGGGGAGATATACGTACTGCCCTTGACAGCGCCTGCGCCCTTGAAATGATACACACTTTTTCGCTGATTCACGACGATCTTCCTTCCATGGACAACGACGATTACCGCAGAGGACGGCTCTCCTGCCACAAGGTCTACGGTGAAGCGGAGGCGCTCCTTGCAGGGGACGCACTTGAAAATCTCGCCTTTGAGGTCATTGCTTCGGACGAAAAGCTGTCCTTTGAGCAGAGGATAAGGCTTATCCGAACCCTGTCAAAGGCGGTGGGAGTCAATGGAATGATAGGCGGTCAGATAATTGATATCGGAAACGAAGGTAAGGCGTTCTCTCCCGAAAAGCTCCTTTCAATGTATTCCATGAAAACGGGCGCTCTGCTGAGAGCGGCTTGCGAGATGGGCTGTATCTGTGCGGAGGCGTATGATATGATACCTGCCGCACGGGAATATGCAGACTGCATAGGTCTTGCTTTTCAGATAGTGGACGATATTCTGGATATTACCTCAACCACCGAAGAGCTTGGAAAGCCTGTGGGGAGCGACGCCGAGCAGAACAAGGCGACCTACCCCTATGTTTTCGGACTTGAAGCCGCAGGGAAAAAGGCGGAGGAGCTTACGGCTCAGGCGAAAAAGATTGCAGAGCAGTTCCCCGACAATGCTTTTCTGCTGGGACTTACCGACTATCTGCTGTGCAGAAAAAAATGATTATTGAAAGGATGTTCATCTGAATGGAGTCGAAATATTACAACTATGTGCTTGTGACTGCCGTGATTTCATGGTGTGTTTCTCAGCTGCTTAAAACTATCATCACCCTGTTTAAGATGAAAAAATTCAGCGTTGAGCGGCTTTTTGGAGCAGGAGGCTGGCCGAGCGCTCATTCTGCAATGGTAACATCTGCGGCAATTGCTGTCTGCCGTATCGACGGAGCTGGCTCAACTCAGTTCGGGATAATGTGTATCCTTGCGCTGATAACCATGTACGACGCAATGGGTGTAAGACGTGCGGCGGGAGATCACGCAAAGGAGATAAACCGCATCAACAGGCTGCTTGTAACAAAGCAGCAGGCAGCTCAGACTCAGCAGCCGCAGACTCAGCCGCAGACCGTTCAGACGCCGAAATCTCTTGAAGAGATAGCCGCAGCCGCAACGGAAAGGATAAAGGTGTTGAAGGAATATCTGGGACATACCCCCTTCGAGGTGCTCAGCGGAGCGCTTCTCGGCTCGGTCATTGCATTCCTTATCCCTATGTCGATATAATTTTTTAAAGGAACTTTTTCATGGATAATAACGGAAAGATCAGTCTTGCGGAGCTTAAGCTCCCCTATGACTTAAAGAAGCTCACTGTCCCACAGTGCAGAGCACTCTGCCGTGAGATACGTGAGATACTTATAAAAACCGTGTCCGAAAACGGCGGACATCTTGCCTCGAATCTGGGAACGGTGGAGCTTACAATGGCTATCCACCGTGTTTTCAGATCTCCTGCGGATAAGATACTGTGGGACGTGGGACATCAGGCGTATACCCATAAGCTGCTTACGGGCAGACTTGACAGCTTTTCCACCCTGAGGACGGAAAACGGTATTTCGGGCTTTGCAAAGCCGTCTGAATCGGAGCATGATATTTTCATCAGCGGACACAGCAGCAACTCCATTTCAGCCGCCTGCGGCATCGCACGGGCAATGAAAATGCAGGGCGATGACCATAATGTTATCGTTGTTGTGGGCGACGGAGCGTTTACGGGCGGAATGGTATACGAGGGACTGAACAACGCAGGAAAAAGCGACGATAACCTTATTGTAATACTTAACGACAACGAAATGTCCATTTCAAAAAACGTGGGCGCAATTGCAAAATATCTTTCCACTCTGAGAGGAAAAAAGGCATATATCGACGCAAAGAAAAGCGTTGAAAAGGTACTTGACAGCACTCCCGTTGTGGGCAAGCCAATCAAAGACCTTATGCTTGCTTCCAAGGACACCCTGCGCTGGATGCTTTTCAGAGCAAACGGTGTAAGCGCAGGAACGACCATGTTTGAAAACATGGGCTTTGTCTATCTCGGGCCCGTGGACGGTCATAATATAGAAAGTCTTGAGGAAACTCTCCGTGCCGCAAAGGCGGCAAAGAAGCCTGTACTTATCCATGTGAACACCGTCAAGGGAAAGGGCTACCGACCTGCCGAGAACAATCCGGGCGCATTTCACGGACTTTCTGCAGGAGCTATGAGGCGAAGCGACCCCGAAGCCATATGCGACAACTGCTTCTCCGCCGAATTCGGCAGGGAGCTTGCTCACCTTGCGGACTCCGACAGCAGGATATGTGCCGTTACGGCGGCGATGAAATACGGTACGGGACTGAATTTCTTTGCCGAAAAGCATTCCGACCGTTTCTTTGATGTAGGTATAGCCGAGCAGCACGCCGTGACCTTTTCGGCAGGACTTGCCGTAAGCGGAATGATACCTGTTTTTGCGGTGTATTCAAGCTTTCTCCAGCGCTCCTATGACCAGCTCATTCATGACGCTGCTATATGCAGGACTCATATCGTTTTAGGTATCGACCGTGCAGGCATAGTCGGGGAGGACGGGGAAACCCATCAGGGACTGTACGATATCCCCATGCTGACGTCCATACCAAATACAACTATCTTTTCGCCCTCCGATTACAGCGAGCTTAGGCTGTCACTCCGTGAGGCGCTGTATAATACGGATTCCATTGCAGCTGTGAGATATCCCAAGGGCTGCGAGAACAGGTCATTCCGCATGGAGCTTGACCGAAAGAATTTCCTGTGCTACAACTCAAACGGTTCGGATACCCTTGCCGTAAGCTACGGAAGAACGGGTATAACTCTTGCGCAGGCGGCTGAGAAATTCGAGAAAAAGCCCGATATATTGAAGCTTGTGAAGATATTTCCCATTGAAGCCGCAGTTACGGATATCTGCATGAAATACAAAAATATCGTCATTTTCGAGGAGTCGAGCACAACGGGCGGAATAGGTGAGCACCTCCTTGCCGCTCTTGAAAAGGAAGGCTTCAGAGGGGATTTCCGCATTGTTGGAATTAAGGGCTTTGTAAAACAGGCAAAGACCGAAAGCATTCTTCACCGTTTCAGACTTGACGGGGAGGGTATTTCGGAGATACTGAAAGAATATCTGTAAGGGAGGTCGTTTCATGCGGCTTGACGTTTATCTTGCCGAAGAGGGAATGGTCAAAAGCCGTGAAACGGCAAAAAAGCTCATAGCCGAGGGCGGAGTGACCGTCAACGGAAAAACGGCGGATAAGCCGTCGGCAGCCGTTCCCGAAGGGGCAGAGGTCAGAATTATCGGCGCTCTGCCGAAATATGTGGGCAGAGGCGGCTTGAAGCTTGAAAAGGCTCTCCGTGTTTTTGACATCAGCCTTGAGGGCATGGTGTGCATGGATATCGGAGCGTCAACGGGAGGGTTTACCGACTGTATGCTCCAAAACGGAGCGGCGCTTGTATATGCCGCTGACGTGGGTCACGGTCAGCTTGACGAAAAGCTTATAAACGACAGCCGTGTAATAAACATGGAAGGGTATAATATCCGCTCGGCTCAGCTTTCGGATTTTGAAAAAAGAGCGGAGTTTATCAGCTGCGATGTGTCCTTTATTTCGCTGAAAATGGTCATTCCTAAAATAGCCGAGCTTCTTCCCGAAAACGGACGGGCGGTAATGCTCATAAAGCCGCAGTTTGAATGCGGAAAGTCCAATATCGGCAAAAATGGCATAGTCCGTTCGGCAAAGGTTCATATAAGCGTGATAAACGATATAATATCCTGCTGCACAGCTTCGGGACTGACGGTGCTTGGACTTGACTATTCTCCCGTAAGCGGCGGCGACGGGAACATAGAATATCTGTTATATGCAGGAAAAGTCGACGCTTCGGGACTTGCGGACAAAAGGCTTGCGGAAAAAATCGTTTCCGCCGCACATTCGGAACTTAAATAGGAAAGGAAGTGTCAGCTGTGAAAGCAGCGGTATATCCCAATTTTTCAAAATCAAACGCAGCGGATACGACCATGAGAGTATGCGCAATGCTCCGCAATATGGGACTGTCCCTTCTTGCCGAGGAGGAAAAGAGGGATATGTTCAAAAAGATATCCTGTGAAAAATATATCGGTTTCGGTTCCATGGAAGAAATATCCGAAGAATGCGACGTTATCATAGCCATAGGCGGTGACGGGACTATTCTTGAAGCGTCCTCATATGCAGCCGAAAAGGACAAGCCTCTTCTGGGAATAAATACGGGCAGGCTGGGATTTATGGCGTCAATGGAGCCTGACGAGCTTTACAATCTCTCAAAGCTCATAAGCGGCGATTATGTTGTCGAAAACCGAATGATGCTCGACTGCCGTTACTTCTCCGAAAACGGGGAATGCTCCGTGTTTACGGCGCTCAACGATGTTGTGCTTGCAAAGCCATATGCCCGTCTATCCGATTTCAGCGTGACCTCGGGGGGCGTAACGGTAAGCTCTCTCCGTGCGGACGGCATAATTTTCGCAACCCCCACAGGCTCAACTGCATATGCTCTCTCGGCAGGAGGACCTATCCTTGAACCTCACCTTGACTGCATTGAGCTGACCCCCGTCTGCTCCCATTCTCTTTTCTCACGGACGATGCTTTTTTCCACGGACAAGCAGCTTGAGATAACCCATGTTACACGGGGAGAGGATAATGTGTTTTTTTCCGTTGACGGAAAGGTCTGCGGAAATCTGAAAATGTCCGAAAAGCTTGTTATTTCCAAATCGGAAAAGTTTCTCAGGCTTATTGATATAAGAGGCGGTGCATTCCATAACGCCGTAAACCGCAAGCTTATGAACCCTTTAAAGGGTGAATACGGAATCAACTGATAGTCAGTCCGACTTTAAAGGCAGGTGCCGATAATATGAAAGCCTTCAGGCATGAAAAAATTTTACAGATAATCAAGGAAACCCCCGTCGAAACTCAGGACATGCTGCGTGATCTCCTTGCGGAGCGGAAAATTGAGGTAACTCAGGCAACCCTGTCGAGAGATATCAAGGAACTTGGACTGCGAAAGACCGTTGACGATAACGGGGTGCTAAGATACTCAGTCCCCGAAAAGACGGATACTGAGATACCGCAAATATTTATGGAGGCGGTCATCGGGGTGGATTATGCGGGAAATATCGTCCTTTTTAAATGCCATACGGGAATGGCTCAGGCGGTCTGCATAACCTTTGACAAGCAGAAATATCCAGAGGTCTTAGGCACCATTGCAGGGGACGATACGATTTTTATTCTGATGCGCTCCGAAAAGGGGGCAGCCGCATTTGTAAAGGAAATGGGCGGACTTATCTTCAATCGGGAAAAGGGTGATTCTGATGCTCAGTGAGCTTTATATAAAAAATCTTGCAATAATCGAGGAGGCTGTTATCCCCTTTACGGACAGCTTTAATGTTTTTACGGGCGAAACGGGAGCGGGAAAATCCATTCTCATCAACGGAATAAACGCCGTCCTCGGTCAGCGTATCACAAAAGATATCGTCCGTGCAGGCTGCAATAAGGCGGAGATAACGGCGCTGTTCACGGGACTTTCCGACAAGGTCAGGGCAAAGCTTTCCGAGCTTGGCATAGAGTGCGAGGAGGATCAGATCACCCTTACAAGGGAGATATCCGCCGACGGAGGAAGCGTTGCAAGGGTCAATTCAAGAGCGTCTGCCGTTTCCGTCCTCAGGGAGATAGGCGAGTGTCTTGTGAATATTCACGGTCAGCATGACAATCAGATACTTCTTGCACCCGAAAATCATATTTCCATTCTTGACAGCTTCGGCGGTCTTGACGGCGATGTGGAGGATTACAGACAAAGCTTCCGACAGCTTCAGGAGGCTTCGAGAAAGCTGAAAAAGCTTGTCACCGAGCAGAGGGAGCGTTCGGCGAGGGAGGAGCTTCTCCGTGAGCGTGCGGAGGAAATTTCGGCTCTCGATATATCCGAAAATGAGGACGAACAGCTTGAAGCGGAGTTTCGCATCGCTCAGAACAGCGAGGATATCCGTGCCGCTCTTTCGGCGGCGCATACCTGTCTTGACGGCGATGACGACGGAGAATTTACGGGTGCATATGAGCTTATATCCGACGCCTGCGGAGAGCTTGCATCGGTATCGGAGAGCGTGGAAAGCGTCAAGGTGCTTTCCGAGCGCCTTGAAAGCCTGAAAGTGGAGCTTGAGGATATTGCCTCGGAAATATCTTCTGAATTTGAGAGGATAGATATTGACGGGGAGCGGTTTGCATACCTTACCGACAGGCTTGACAAGCTTAACAGGGTCAAGAAAAAATACGGTCCCGAGCTTTCGGACGTTCTTGAGGCATATGAAAGCGCAGCGGCGGAGCTTGAAATGTTTGAAAACTCCACAGGGGAGATAGAAGAGCTGTCCGCCGAGCGTGAAAAGCTCCTTGCGGAGGTTTCCGCAAAGGCGAAAAGGCTTTCGGAAATGAGAGCGGAGGCAGGAAAGCGTTTTGCCGAGCAGGTCGAGGAGGAGCTGAAATTCCTTGATATGCCAAACGTCAGCATTCTCGTGTCCATGGAAAAAGGAAAGCTTACCGCAAGCGGAATGGATACGGTTGAGTTCCTCATCTCCACCAACAAGGGCGAGGGCATGAAGCCTATGTCAAAGATAGCTTCGGGCGGCGAGCTTTCAAGGATAATGCTTGCACTGAAAAACGTTATCGCCGACAAGGACGATATCCATACCCTTATCTTCGACGAGATAGACACGGGCGTAAGCGGACGTGCCGCACAGAAGATAGGTATCAAGCTCAAGCAGGTATCAAAGTTCAGACAGGTGCTTTGCGTGACCCACCTTTCACAGCTTGCGGTAATGGCGGAAAATCACCTGCTTATCGAAAAGCAGACCGTTGGCGACAGGACTTATACCTCGGTCCACAAGCTGGATTTTGAACAGAGAAAGCAGGAGATAGCACGAATCATGTGCGGCGAGGATATAACCGAAACAGCTTTGAAAAATGCCGAGGAGCTGCTTACGGCGAATATGTCTTGAAAATGTGCAAAAAGTTTTCCAAAACCCTTGCAATTTGAAATGAAATGTGATATAATGTTATCCGTCGGAAGTGAGTCCGACAGATACGGAGATGTATCGAAGTGGTCATAACGAGAACGACTCGAAATCGTTTGGGCGGTAAAACGCCCCAAGGGTTCGAATCCCTTCATCTCCGCCAAACAAAAAAATGGTCATGCATGAATTTGCGTGACCATTTTTTGTTTTATCAGAAAAAGCTGAGCTGAGTGTTCTCATAGCCCGTTTTGTATGCGGAGATTATATCCTTCATGTGATATAGAATGCCGTATTTTTCACATTCGGAGGTAAACACCTTCCAAAGCGTGCCCGTATCTTCGGCATGACATTCGTAGGACATTCCGAAACGCTTGAGATATTTTTCCGACAAATGCTCCTCGGGGAAAAGTTTGTCAAGCTGAGCGAGATAGTAGTCCCTCTGATTGTCCCGAAGGGTCATTCCGAGGGCAGGGTAAATAAATCTTACTCCCGTTTCGTGGCCGTACCGCACGATCTTGCGGATATTCTCCTCGTTGTCCTCAAGGAAGGGGAGTATGGGCATCATGGTTATCCCCGTGAAAAGTCCGCTGTCCGCCATTTGTGCGAGAGCCTCAAAGCGTTCTGTGGAGGTGCTTACATTCGGCTCGATAAGGCGGCAAAGCTTGTCGTCGGCGGTGGTTATTGTAAGCTTGCACATCATGGGGGAATGTTCTCTTATGCCGCAAAAAAGGTCGATATCTCTCGTTATCATTGCGCTCTTGGTCAGGATAACGCAGCCGAACTCAAATGCGTCGATAAGCTCAAGAGCGTGACGGGTGTAAAGCTCGGTTTCCTCGAAGGGATTGTACGGGTCGCTCATGGAGCCTGTTCCGATGATGCCGCTGCGCACCTTTCTCCGCAGCTCGTCACGGAGTATCTGCAGACAGTTTTCCTTGACCTTTACCGTATCGAAATCCTCATTTTTGTAGCAGCTGCTCCTGCTGTCGCAGTATATGCAGCCGTGGCAGCAGCCTCGGTAGAGGTTCATGGTGTAGTCTGTGCCGAACCAGCCCCCCGATTTGTTTTTGCTCAGGATCGTTTTTGCGGATATTTTTTCCATGCCCCACCGTTCCTTTTACAGCAGCCTGTATTTTTGACGATCATGCAGTTTGCTGCAGAATGTTGTGTCGAATTATATTGAAAACCCCGATATTTGTCTAATATACTTTTATTATATAGTATTCCGAAATATATTGCAAGGGATTTTCCATAAAAAATTAATGATATTTGTTCAAATCCTTAATTGACAAACGCAATTGAATGATATAATCTAATAAGGATTAATATTTCTGACGTATAATGAAAGGATATTGCATGAGAGAATTAACATCGGGAAATCCGGCAAAGATCATTCTTACCTTTACAGTGCCGATAATCATCGGCAGCCTTTTTCAGCAGCTTTACAGCATGATAGATACGGTCATTGTGGGACGGACAATAGGCGTGGGCGCAATAGCGGCACTCGGCTCCACGTCCTACATATCAAACCTTATCATCGGCTTTATGACAGGACTTACAAACGGTTTTGCAATTGTTATCGCAAAGCATTTCGGCGCAGGGGACAAGGTGAAAATGCGCAGAGCGGTCGCAGGAACAGTATTGCTTGGTTTTTTTGTTTCGGCAGTTTTTACGGTGCTGAGCCTTGTTTTTCTGAAACCCTTTCTGAGGATTCTCAATACCCCCGAGGATATTTTCGATACCGCTTACAGCTATATCCGCATAATCCTGCTGTTCATGACCGCAGCAATGCTGTATAATATGGCGGCAGGCGTTCTGAGAGCGGTGGGGGACAGCATAACGCCTCTTATTTTCCTGATATTGTCCTCCTTTGTAAATGTGGGACTTGACCTGCTGTTTATCGTTAAGTTCCGCATGGGCGTTGAGGGAGCGGCATGCGCTACGGTAATATCTCAGGCGTCCTCGTTTATCCTCTGCTTTATACTTATACTTAAAAAATTCCCTTATCTGCTGCCGGGTAAAGAAGAAATGAGGGTGACTCTCGGAGAGCTTTGGGAGCTGCTTTCAATGGGTCTTTCCCTTGCGCTCATGTTCTCCATCGTGGAGATAGGCTCACTCATACTCCAGCGTGCCATAAATAATTTCGGCACAGAAACTATCGCCGCCCATACCGCCGCAAGGAAAATTTCGGGCATACTTATGCTTCCCTACAGCGCTCTCGGTTCAGCCTGTGCGACCTATTGCAGCCAGAATTTAGGCGCAAGAAAGCCCGAGCGTATCGGTGCGGGAATAAAAAGCAGCATTCTTATGGGGTGGGTATGGTCGCTTATCGCCGTGCTTGTGGGATATGCTTTCTCCACACCTATAGTTAAATTTATCGCAGGAACGGACAGCGGTTACATTGTTGAAACCGCCTCACGTTATATGCGTGTAAATACGCCGTTCTATTTTGTGCTTGCGGTGCTCATTGTAATGCGAAGCTCCCTGCAGGGACTTGGACGGAAGACTGTGCCCGTTGCAAGCAGCGTTATTGAAATGATAGGCAAGGCTGTGGTGGCGTTTCTTGCCGCCCCTGCCGTGGGATATTTCGGGGTAATGATATCCGAGCCTGCGGTGTGGATATTTATGACAGTTCTCCTTGTCCTCGGATATGTGTGCGACAAGGAGCTTATGGCGGCTACTTTTAAGGTGAAAAAAACGTCATAAATACAAGAGAGCTTTGTTTGTAAAAATATGTATTACAGTTTACGATTTGCAATAAATGACCGTTCGGTTCAAAAATAATACCTTTCGGTCAAAATCCGTTGACGAAATCGCCCTTTTGTGATAAAATTCAAAAAAACAAAAGGAGATGATGTCTATGACCATGCAGATCGAAAACGAAGTCCTGATAAAATATTTTCAGAACAAAAATGAAACGGAGATAGTTATCCCCAATATCGTCACGGATATCGGCTCCTATGCTTTAAGCGATGTGAATGTGAAGCTGATAAATATTCCCGGTTGGGTGGAATCCATTGACGATTATGCTTTCAGCGGCTGTGAGAACGTGGAGTTTATAGTCATTCCCGAAAGCGTGACCTTTATAGGCGCAGGTGCTTTTCAAAACTGCAAGGCTCTCAGATATGTGAATATCCCGGGCAGCATACGCAGTATCAAAAACAATACCTTCAGCGGCTGCGAGGCTCTCGAATCAATATGTATCCCGTCAAATATAACATCTGTATGCGAGAGCGCATTCAGCGGCTGCCGAAGGCTCAGGGCGGTGAATATTCCCGATTCGGTAGTGACCATAGGAAATTTTGCTTTCAGCGGCTGTACTTCACTTGAAGGGATAATTCTTCCCGAATCGGTGGACAATTTCGGTAAGGATATTTTTGCAGGCTGCGCTTCACTTAAAACGCAGATACCGACAGGTGCGGAAAATCATGTTATCTCAATGATATCATAATAATAAAAACCAATTAAACTGTACAAAAAACGGGCGTATGACTGTTATTTCGGTCATGCGCCCGTTTATTTTATATATAAAAATTTACATGCGGCATATCTGAAATTATATATATTTTGTGTTGCAAAAAACAAAAAATTATGGTATAATAATCCAAACTATACTAAATAAGGGCAATTATTGTCCGACAGACAGTTTTTTAGCTTCTTTGTTCAAACGGTTATTATTTCAGGAGGTTGCTGCATAATGATAAGGATCGAGCCCGATCGCTGCGTGGGCTGTAATGCCTGTATAAGAGCATGTCCCGTAAATGACGCCAATATGTCAAGGGAAATTGACGGAAAAACGGTTATCACCGTTAATGAGAAAAACTGTATCTGCTGCGGCGAATGTGTCAGGGAATGCGGTCACAGCGCAAGATATTATGAAGACGATACTGCAAGATTTTTCAAAGATATCAAATCGGGAAAGAAGGTCACCGTGCTTGTTGCTCCTGCGGTGAAGGTAGCCTTCAAGGATAACTGGAAACAGGTTCTCAGCACTGTAAGAAAGCTTGGGGCGAGCGTGATATACGACGTTTCCTTCGGAGCGGATATATGTACATATATGCATCTGAAAGCTATATCGGAAAAAAGAGTCGGCAAAATTATTTCACAGCCCTGTGCCGCTTTGACCGATTATATCCTTAAATATAAGCATGAGCTTATACCTTATCTTTCTCCCGTGCACAGTCCTATAATGTGCGGTGCGGTCTATATCAGAAAGTATGTTGGCGACAATAATGCAATTGCGGTGCTGTCCCCGTGCATTGCAAAGAAGACAGAGTTTGAAGATACGGGGATAGTTGAGTATAACGTTACATTTTCCGAGCTTGAAAAGTATTTTGAACGAAACGGTATCTCCCTTGACGGCGGTCCGTTCGAGTTTGACGGACTTCCTGCATACAGCGGAGCGGTTTATCCCATGCCCGGAGGATTAAAGGAGTGTCTTAAGATAGTTGACCCTTCGCTGAATGTAATAAATTCCGAGGGTGTTCCCGAGGTATATCACGACCTTGACAGATATCTGAAAACTCCCGAAAAGTCACGACCATTTGTTTTCGATGTTCTATCCTGCGGCTTTGGCTGTACTGTTGGCCCCGGTGTTCCTTCAAAATACAATAAGTTTGAGATAATGGAGATCATGGGGAAGGTCAAGTCCGAAGCCTTTTCCGAACAGGCTAAGCAGACGGTTTTCAATAAAAGCAAGCAGTACAGGGCTTTTGATTCGGAACTGAAATTGGATGATTTTCTGCGTGAGTATACTCCCAAAAGCATTGACACTAAAAAAATCACGGACAAGGATATCAAAGAGGCATTTTCGGTTCTGTGCAAGGAAACGGAAAAAGAACAGCATTTTGACTGTCAGGCATGCGGATACTCATCATGCAGGGATATGGCTGCTGCTGTGGCAAAGGGACTGAATTTCCCCGAAAACTGTCATCAGTTTGTCCTAAAGAAGAGCATTGATGAAAATGAGAAGATACAGAAGGCAAATGAAAATATCCTCAAGGCAAATAATGATATCAATATGCTGACAGAATCGCTTAACAAGGAGATCAGTCTTGTTTCCGACAATACCGACAGGATAGTCGGAAATTCACATGAAAACGTATCGCTTATCGAAGATGTAAACAGGATAACCGATGGTCTGCAAATGCTCAGTGATACAATGGCAGAAAATATCGGACAGATAAAATCTATCAATGAGGAGTATAAAAACAGCTCGGGAATTATTCAGGATATTGCGATGCAGATAAAGCTGCTGTCGCTGAACGCTTCCATCGAAGCGGCTCATGTCGGAGCGGCAGGAAAGGGCTTTGCTGTTGTTGCAGGGGAAGTCGGCAGCCTTGCGGACAAGACCCAAGGCGCTACCAAAAGCTTCATAACAAGCTACAGCAAGGTTTCCGAGGAAACAAACATGATAAACAGCAACATAAATGATATTATTGCCAAGATAAAAGAGCTTTCGGAGATTCTTGTTTTGCTGAAAAATTCCGTTGAAGCTACGGGACAGACGGGTAACAATATCCATACTCTTATCGGAAGCGTTTCCGAGCTTTCAGAGAAGATAAATAATGTCATGAGATAACAAAAAGCCTGTGATTTGAAATCCAAGTCACAGGCTTTTTTTGAATTTATAAGTATCAATAATCCTTTGTGTCAAATTTAAACTGCGAAATAAGCTCCTTAAGCATGTTAGCCTGACCCGAAAGCTCTTCGGAGGCGGCTGCGGACTCTTCGGCAGTAGCAGAGTTGGACTGAACCACCTCGGATATCTGTTCAACACCGATAGTTATCTGAGTGATGGAATCGGCTGTGCTGCGGGACGCCTCGGAGATCTTTTCGTTGATATCGGCAACAGCGCCTGCCGCAGCCGCAACGGAAGTCATCTTTTCGGCAACCTCGTCAACGAGAGTTGTACCCTTCTGGATAGTCGCAACGGTGCTCTCGATAAGAGCTGTGGTGTTCTGTGCAGCTTCGGCGGACTTGCCAGCAAGGTTTCTTACCTCATCGGCTACAACAGCAAATCCCTTTCCTGCTTCGCCTGCTCTTGCAGCCTCTACTGCGGCGTTAAGAGAAAGTATATTTGTCTGGAATGCGATATCTTCAATAGTCTTGATGATCTTCTTGGTTTCATCGGAGGACTTGCGTATTTCGTTCATTGCCTCAACGAGGTCGTTTATGCAGACCAGGGTATTCTGCATCACTCCGCCTGCGGTGTTTGTTCTGGTGCTTGCGTCTTCTGCATCGGAAGCGTTTGCCTTTATCTGCTGAGCAATGAGCTCTATCGTAGCGGCAAGCTCCTCGATCGATGATGCCTGCTCTGTAGCTCCCTGGGAGAGGGACTGAGCGCCGCATGAAACCTGATCGGAACCTGCGGAAACCTGCTCGCCCGCAGTATTTATCCGATACATTGTGTCAGAAAGCCTGCTCTTGATCAGTTCGATATATTCGATAAGCTGCCTGTAATCGCCTACGTAGTATTGCTGATTTTCACGGGAATTGACCGCAAGATTTCCTTTGGATACCTCTTCAAGTATTCTTTCAATGTCCTTGAAAATGTTGTTAAGCTCAGTTACGACCGTAGCTGTGGCGTCGGCAAGCTTTTTTGTTTCGTCACGGGATTTTACAGTGGGAACAGAACTTGTAAGATCACCCTCCGAAAGCTTGACGATACGGTCGGAGCAGCGGACGATAGGCTCTGCTATCTTATTTGCAAATATCAAAGCGGTAACAGCGGCAATTACGCAGGTAACCGCCATAATGATAAGGCTTAATACAAGGGAGGTATATGTTCCGCCCATAAATTCATCACGGACAACATTTACTCCAATGCTCCAGCCGGGTGTGCCTTCAACAGGGGCATATGCCACAAGCTCCAGATTTCCGTCGTATTTATACTGATCGAAACCTGTTTCGCCTGCGCACATTTTTGCCTCGACCTCAGCAAGCTTTTGGTAAGACGGGTCTGTTTTGGCGGATTCCTGTGCGTTTTCCTTTCCGACGACCGACGGGTCGTGGAAAGCTATGGTCAGACCGTCCGAAGAGAGAAGATAAGCCGTTCCGCCCTCTCCGACATTTATGTTGGTCACAATTTCGTTAAGGAAAGTGTTGTCGGGTATCATATATACAACGCCCGATACCTTGCTGCCGTATATGCCGTTTTCCCAAAGAGGGGCGGAAATTATAACGGCATTTTCAACGCCGAAAGCGCTTTCGGTCATAAAATCTGAGCAGAATTCATCTCCCGAAGATGATACTTTAAAAAATTCTTCTCCCGAGCAGTCAAGTCCGCTCAGCATATCTTTTCCGCTCATATCAAGGATTCCGCAAAGCTCCAATCCGTACTTGGCTGTTCGCTCCGCAGCGATCTCGGCAGCTTCCGACTCTGCCGTTTTGGGGTCTGTAAGACTGCTTACGCAGCCGATCTCGGACGCTATTGCTTTATAGCGTTCGATCTCTGTCCGAACTCGGTAAGCTGCAAGCTTTGCCGTTTCAGCCATGGACTTGTCAAGAATACTCTCCGCCGAGGAGAAGTTCAGCGCTGCGCCTGCAATGCCTATGATAAGTGAGGAAAACAGTCCGACTCCCGTCATGGCTGCAAGTATTTTGGTTTTAATGCTTTTCACTTTTAATACCCCTATTCTTTTCAGACCGCTTTATATGATAATTTTCAAAATGCAGTATTAAAGCTACATCATATTATTATATTAACATTTTATCAAACAAAAGTCAATAGGCATGATTATTTTTTGTACACGTTTGCGTAAATATTATTTCAGATTGTTTTCGTCTGTCTTGAAGGACCCACGTTTATTTCTCATGAAGAAAAGAAGACCTATAAGATGCTCATGATAGGGAATGAAAATACCCTCGTTTATCATATCAAGTATATCATTTTCGGACGCCCATTTTGCGTCGGCGACCTCTTCCTCCTGAAGCGACAGCTCGCTTAGGTCAACATTGCGGTTTACGGCATAAAAATCGTCAAATCCGCCCTCAAAATGAATGGTCAGAAGGGGACGGGACTTGGAAAAATCTATATCCAGCCCCATTTCCTCAAGCAGCTCCCGATGGATAGCCTCATTTGATCTTTCTCCCGAAACGGCGCTTCCTCCGCAGGTCACGTCCCACATTCCGCTCCAGCCTGCCTTATTATCCTGACGGCGCTGGATAAGCATATCTCCACGGGAATTAAAAATGCAGCAGTGTACTACAAGCCTGTTTGTGTTTTCGGGCTGTTTTTCGCCTCTTATCATAGTGCTGCCGAGGGGCTGCCTGTCGCTGTCATATAAATCAAAAAGTTCCATATTTCCTCCAAATTGGTATACATTTAGATATGTTTACTATGGTTTCATTATACCATATAATCCCGACAAATTCAACCGGATGTGCCCAATATGCAGTCAGCGGTAAAAAAATCGGAAACCTATTGACAAATGTATCGCACTGTGATATACTACATATATCGGAGTGCGATACATCGTACCGATATACATGGACGGGAGGGAAAAACATGGATCAGCATATAAAAAAAGTATATGTTCCCATGACGGAAACGGCGTTTTTTATCCTGCTGTGTCTGCGGGAACCCAATCACGGCTACGGTATCGTCCAGGCGGTCGAAAAAATGACGGAGGGAGCTGTCAGGCTCACCCCGGGGACAATGTACGGGAGCTTATCCAAAATGGAAAAGGATAAGCTGATAAGATTCGTTCGGGAAGAGGAAAAACGCAAGATTTATCAGATAACCGATCTCGGTACAGAGGTATTGCAGACCGAAATGCAGCGTATCAGACGGTTATACAAAATAGTACAGGGGGAAATGTGACATGGAAACAATGAAACAATTCAAGTGGTTCACCATATTTGAGTATGAAAAAGAGCAGGATTATCTTCGTGAAATGCATAAGTCGGGGTGGAAATTTGTAAGGGTATGCGGGATCGGAATGTATCATTTTGAGAAATGTGAGCCTGAGGACGTGGTATATCAGCTTGACTACAACAAGGACGGACTTGAACACAAGGAGGAATATCTCAGACTTTTTGCCGACTGCGGCTGGGAATATTTGCAGGATTATGCAGGCTACAGCTATTTCCGCAAGCCTGTTTCCGAGAACGGTGAGGCGGAAGAGATCTTCTGCGACGAGGAATCGAGAATGGAGATGATGGAACGGGTAATAAAGGGCAGAATGCTGCCGCTGGTCATTCTGCTTACCTGCGTGCTTCTGCCGCAGTTTGTAAACTTCACCTTCAACAGGCATGAGTATACGATATCTGTGTTTCTTGGCAGCGTTATCGCTTTGTACATCGGTATATTTGTTTCATTTGCAATACAGTACGGCAGGTATAAAAGCATGAAGAAATAACAGGGACATTCGGGGGCACGGGACTTTCTTTCGGGAGTTCCGTGTTTTGCTTTTGATGTTAAAGGCTTTTGGACGTACACGTAAAAATCTCCGACCAAAATTTGAGTTTACTATTGACAGAAAGCTTTAAATCGTTTATAATATGTATGTAAAGTGTATGACTGTATGCTTTTGTAAATGACGGGATTTTGAAAGGCGGTGAGGTGTATGTATAACGGTATCGGAAAATGGCTGCACAGAGCGTTTTTTGCCGCTGTGCTTGCTTCTCTGCTGTGCCTTACGGGCTGCGATCTGGGAGGAAATAACGTTTCTGCGGATTCGTCTGAGGGAAACGGCGGTCTTACAAGGGACGAGCTTGTTTCAAAGGTGGATTCCCTCGAAAGTCAGCTTGCCGAAATGCAGACAGATTCTGCGCCGAAGCTTATCCCAAAATCAAAGCTTGATTATCTTAACGCCTCCGACGTTCCCGCAGTCAGCATGGCAGTTGCTGCAAAGGAAGAGGCAATGGCTGATATGCCCGAAACCATTACCATTAAGGGCGTGGAGTATTCAACTCAGCTAACTTCTCTTACCCTTGGCAATATGGGGCTTACAAACGAGGACATAGAGCCGCTTAAATATATGATAAACCTGAAGGAGCTGCACATTTATCAGAACAACATCAGTGACCTTACTCCGCTGACGGGTCTTACAAAGCTGCAGACCCTGTCGCTGTTCAAAAACGATATCAGCGACCTTACCCCTATCGCAGGGCTTGTGAATTTGCAGACGCTCTATCTCAGAAGCAACGATATTACCGATATATCGCCTCTGTCCGAGCTTGTGAACATTACAAACCTTGACCTTTCCTGCAATCATATCAGAGATATTTCCGCAATTTCGGGAATGACGGGCATGAAGCTTCTTAAGCTCAATGACAACGAGATAACCGATATCTCCGCCCTTGAGGGTATGACGATGATGGACAGAGTTCATCTGCAGAACAACAGCATTACCGACATCACGTCCTTCTGGCGCATGGAAAAGGTCACAGAGATATATCTTGAAAATAATGAGGTCACGGATATAACCGTTCTTGCCGACCTTAAAACTCTCGGCTGGCTGAAATTGTCGGGAAATCCCGTGGAGGATATTTCTCCCGTTTACGACCTTACGGGGCTGAAAAAGCTTTGGATTGAGGGCGTGAGCCTGAATGTGACGGGTGATTTTAATGAGCTTGACAAGCTGAAAGAAAACCTTCCCGCCTGCGTTATTACATATTAATATGACAAAATAATGTGACTCTGTTTTATATATGCGGAGTCACTTGTTTTTGATAATGGATCTTGACTTTGAAAGGAATGTATAAGATGCAGATAATTACCGTAAATGCGTCTGAAAAATACGATGTTGTTATCGGCAGAGGACTGATAAACAGCTGCGGAGAGTATGTGAAAAAGGTGACGTCCGCCGAAAAGATCGCCCTTATATCCGATGACAATGTTGACAGGATGTATGGGGACAGGGCGGAAAAATCATTAAGGGACGCAGGCTTTGAGGTCTGCCGATTTGTTTTTCCTCACGGAGAGCTTTCCAAGAGCCATGAAACCCTAATAAATATGTATTCCTTCCTTGCATCACAGAATTTTTCCAGAACGGACGCCCTTGCGGCTCTCGGAGGAGGCGTGACGGGGGATATGACAGGCTACTGCGCCGCAACCTATCTGAGAGGCATGGATTATATCCAGATACCCACATCTCTCCTTGCTCAGGTGGATTCCTCGGTGGGCGGAAAGACCGCTGTTGATATTCCCGAAGGCAAAAACCTTGTGGGCGCATTCAAGCAGCCGAAGATAGTCCTCTGCGACATTGACGCTCTTTCAACTCTGCCGAGAGATTTCCTTATCGACGGCATGGGCGAAGTCGTGAAGTACGGCATGATAAAATCCCCGGAGCTTTTTGATATCCTCATGAAGCATGACCTTGACAATATCTCCGATATCATGGAGGACGTTATCTGCCGATGCGTTTCCATAAAGCGTGACGTTGTTGAGGCGGACGAATTCGACAAGGGCGAAAGAATGCTGCTGAACTTCGGTCATACTCTCGGTCATTCCATAGAACAATATTACAACTACACGGGCATAAGCCACGGAAGAGCGGTTGCTGTCGGCATGGAAATGATGACAGAGCTTGCGGCAAAGCATGGCATGTGCGGAAAAGAGCTTCCCGAAAGGCTTTCAAAGTGCCTTGAAAACTATTCTCTGAAAATACAGGTCGAGCCTGCTCCCTCTCAGCTGGGTGCAGCCTGCCTTAACGATAAAAAACGTGCAGGTTCGGGCATAAGCATAATCATCTGTTCCGACGCAGGAGTTTCTTCGGCGGTAAAAATGCCTGTTGACGATTTTATGAAATTTATTGCGGACTGACAGGCTGCGGAAAGGATATATGGGCAAATGGATATAAAGATAACACCATCAAAGCTTATCGGAAAGGTGAGCGCTCCATCTTCAAAGAGCTATTCCCACCGAATGCTTATTGCGGCGGCTCTCTCAGACGGGGTTTCGGAGATATCAAATATCACCGATTCAAACGACATCACCGTTACCGTTGGAGCGCTTGAGGCGTTGGGCGCAAATATTATCCCCGACGGCTCCGTTTACACCGTAAGAGGGATAAACTCTCCTTCTCCAAAGGCGGATATCGACTGCGGCGAAAGCGGCTCAACCTTAAGATTTATCATTCCCATTGCGGCTGCGCTGGGGACGGAATCGGTATTTACGGGTCACGGAAAGCTGCCCGAACGCCCCATAACCGCCTATATCCGTGAAATGTCCAAAAAGGGCATAAGCTTTGACAGGGAAAGCGGTCTGCCCCTTAAAATGAGCGGAAAGCTTGAGGCAGGGGAGTATCTTCTTGAGGGGGATATCTCGTCACAGTATATAACAGGTCTGCTTTTTGCGCTGCCCTTATGCAGCGAGGATTCCGTTATCAGGCTTACCTCTCCTTTGCAGTCAAAGCCTTATGCGGATATGACCGTTGCGGCGCTCAGTATGTTCGGCGTGACCGTAAAGGAGTCCGTTATTGACGGTCTGCCCATATACCTTATAAAAGGCGGACAGAAATACAAGGCTCATTCATGCAGCATTGAGGGAGATTATTCTCAGGCGGCGTTCTTCTACACCGCAAACGCCCTCGGTTCTGAGATAAGCGTTGATAATCTGAACGAAAGCTCCGTTCAGGGCGACAAGGCAATAACAGATATAATCGGGGACTGCGGCGGAAAAATGCCGCTAAAGCCTTTCACGGTGGACGTGGGGGATATTCCCGACCTTGTTCCCATACTTACGGTGCTCGGCTGCTTTACCGAGGGCACGTCACGTATAGTTAATGCGGCACGGCTCAAGATAAAGGAAAGCGACCGTATAACCGCTATTGCAAACGCTCTCAATGCTATCGGCGGAAACGTTTGTGGCGGAGAAGATAGTATTGAAATAAACCCAATAAAAAAATTTACGGGCGGCGTTGTGGACGCATGCAACGACCACCGCATTGTAATGGCGGCGGCAATTGCTGCGACCTGCTCCGACGCTCCCGTTGTCATAAAGGGCGCAGAGGCTGTCAGAAAAAGCTATCCCTGTTTCTTTGAAGACTACAGGGCGCTGGGCGGCATTGCGGAGATAATCGGATAAATTTAGAAAGGAATGGTGAAGGGAATGTCCTCATTCTGGCAGCATAATATCAGCATATCAATTTTCGGAGAGTCACATGGACCTGCTATCGGAGTGACCATTGACAATCTCCCTCCGGGAGAATATATCGACCTTGAGCAGCTCAGGGAGTTTATGGCGAGGCGTGCGCCGAGAAATGACGCAACCTCTACCCACCGTAAGGAAACAGACCTGCCGAGCATTATGTCGGGCGTTCTGAACAACCGCACCACGGGAACTCCTCTTATGGCGCTTATTCAGAACAACGATCAGCATTCACAGGATTACGGCAACGTTGCAAGGCTTGCACGTCCCGGTCATGCGGACTACACGGGAGCTGTGCGCTACAGAGGCTTCAATGATGTCAGAGGCGGCGGACATTTCTCCGGCAGACTTACAGCTCCTCTTGTATTTGCAGGCGCTGTCTGCGGTCAGATACTTGAAAGAAGAAGCATTTACACGGGTGCTCATATCGCTCAGATACACAATATCAAGGATACCATGTTCGACCCCTGCAATATTGACCGTGAAACTATAGTAAACGTCCGCCACAAGAAGATACCCGTTCTCAATGACAAGAAGGGTCAGGCAATGTACAACGATATCGCCAAGGCAAGAGAGTGCATGGACAGTCTGGGCGGAATCGTTGAGTGTGCTATAACAAATGTCCCCGCAGGCATCGGTTCACCTATGTTCGAGGGACTTGAAAACACTATTTCACAGCTTGTTTTCGGTATCCCTGCGGTAAAGGGCATCGAATTCGGCGCAGGCTTTAATGTTGCAAAAATGCTCGGCAGCCAGAATAACGACGAATTTTTCGTTGACGACCACGGATACGTTAAAACCAAGACCAACAATCACGGCGGTATCCTCGGCGGAATATCCAGCGGAATGCCTATAATTTTCAGAGTGGCGTTCAAGCCTACTCCATCCATTGCACAGCCCCAGGAAACCATCGACTACAGCAATCTCAAAAACGATGTTATTCAGATAAAGGGACGTCACGACCCCTGCGTTGTGCTCAGAGCAGTTCCCGTTGTCGAGGCTGCCGCAAATATCGCTATTCTTTCCCATATGCTTGATTATCCGAATTTCTGAAAGGGAAAGGGCACGTCCGATAAGGACGAGGCAAACAACAAATCGGATAAGTAAACCGCAGGAAGGGGAGAGTATTTATGGCAAATCAGCCCATAGGAGAGCCTGAGGTAAACTCGGTGCATATGGTAAAAACTCTCCTGTGCTATATTCTTGACAGGCTGAGCGGCGTATGCGGACGGATAACCGATGAGCAGCTGCAGCTTATATCCGAAGACAGCGGTATAATAAACTACTTTTTCTTTTCCGATGCGCTGGACGAGCTTATCGCAAACGGTTCGGTCACATCGGAGAGCGCTCCCGACGGAAAAAGGATAATATCTCTTGCCGAAAAAGGCAGGTTGGGGGCGGAATATTTCAACAGCACCATACCTCTTGTGTTCAGAAAAAAGCTTCTGTATGCGGCTTTTTCGTTTTTTTCAAAGCTGGAGCGGAAGAATCAGTGCTCCTGCGAGATAAGAAAGATCGAAAACGGCTGCATGGTGGATTTTGTCATGGAAGATAAGGTGTTCGAGCTTATGAATATGTCCTTCTACGCTCCCGATGAAGAACAGGCGGAGCTTATCCGTGACAATATAATGGCAAATCCCCGGGGTGCTTACAGCAATATCCTGCAGCTGCTTCTGAACAACAGGGAAGAAAAGATAGACGTGGAAAAATATCTGTGATTTTTTTAATTATTGTAAAGGAAGGTTATCTGTTATGATCCCCGAAAACGTACTTGCAAAACTTTACGGCGAAAATGCTGTTTCAATGCAGCAGGAGAGATACGCTGCCGCACAGGCAAGCTTTGAGGAACTTTACGGAAAATGCAGCGGAGTCAGGATATTTTCCGCTCCCGGAAGAACCGAGGTAGGCGGAAATCATACCGACCACAACAGAGGCTGTGTTCTTGCAGCAGCGGTCGGACTTGATGTTATCGCTATAGTTGTCCCCACAGATGACATGACAATTACCGTAAAATCGGAAGGTTTCCCTGCCGATACGGTGGATATATCCGATCTTTCCGTTCATGACGAGGAGAAAAATTCCTCCGCTTCGCTTATCAGAGGCGTTGCTTCGGGCTTTGCAAAGAACGGCTTTGATATCGGCGGCTTCAAGGCATATACTACATCAAACGTGCTCAAGGGCAGCGGACTTTCTTCCTCCGCAGCATTTGAGGTACTTATGGGAACAATACTTTCCTACCTCTATAACGACGGAAAGGTAACTGCTGTCAAGATAGCTCAGATAGCTCAGTATGCGGAAAATGTATTTTTCGGCAAGCCGTCGGGACTTATGGACCAGATGGCGTCGTCGGTGGGCGGATTTATCACAATTGACTTCAAGGACACGGAAAACCCTGTTATAGATTCCATTTCATATGACTTCGCAGCTTCGGGCTACAGCCTTTGCATAGTTGATACAAAGGGCAATCATGCAGACCTTACTCCCGAATATGCCGCTATCCCCAAGGAGATGAAGTCGGTTGCAGAATATTTCGGAAAGAGCGAGCTGAGAGATATTTCCAAGGAAATGATTCTCGAAAATATCTCCGATGTAAGAAAGGCTTGCGGCGACAGAGCCGTTGCCAGAGCGTTCCACTTCTTTGACGACAACGAGAGAGTCGCAAAGGAAGCCGAAGCGCTGAAAAATGGCGATATAAACGCATTCCTCAGGCAGATAACAGCCAGCGGAAACAGCTCCTTTAAGTATCTCCAGAACATTTTCGCCTGCAAATGCCCCGAAGAGCAGGGAATGGTAATGGGACTTTATATGTCCGAAAATCTCCTTGACGGAAGGGGAGCTACCAGAGTTCACGGCGGCGGATTTGCCGGAACCATACAGGCATTTGTGCCTAACGATATGCTTGAAAAATATTCCGAGGGAATGGAAATGGTGTTCGGAAAGGGCAGCTGCTACAAGCTTTATCTCCGTCCCGTTGGCGGAACCGAGGTTTGCTGATAAGCTTCGCAAAGCATAAAATAAACCATCTGCTGTGCAGCAATGGAAACTTGCGCAGCAGGCGGTTTTTTGTTATCTGAACAGAGTGCAGCAGCCCGATTCACGGTAGTATCTTATCCGCTCCTCAATGGCTTCTCTCGGACAGCCGAGCTTTTCCGCAAGGCAGTCTATGCACAGAAACTGCTTAGCGTTTCTTGTGACAAGCTTGCGGTAGATGGCGATATCGTCCGCCATAAGCTCTGCGCCGCAGTTCATGCAGGTCTTGTAATTCTCTTCCATATTAAAGCTTAACGACCTTGGCACGGAGTATCATGCAGTCATGTGGCTCGATCTCGGTGCAGAATCTTTCGGAGAATGTGCCCATGTCCTTATGCTCCCAGCAGTCATACACGGAAAGTCCTCTGCCTGCGGCGGCGGATAAGCCGATATCCCAGAACTGGAGGGACATTTCACTTTTCTTGTCGCTGAAATTTACCATCACAATGCCGTAATCGCCGTTTGAGAGCAGCTTTATGAAGGACATTACGTTTTCGGGGTTGTTCCACTGCTTTATGCAGTAAGCGCCCCTGCATTCGGGGTCCTGATTCAGAGCGATGATATCCTTGTTGAGGAGTATCTGCTTTGCGCCCTCCGATGCGTTTCGGATATCGCAGCCTATCATGAGAGGGGAGCCCATTATTGCCCACATGGCAAAATGGCACTTGTACTCGCTGTCGGTGCAGCCGCCTATCTTTGAAGCGATATATTCGTTGTTGCTTCCGCCGTACATACCCACAACAAGCATATCAAGGTCATTGTGGCAGTAATTTCCCGTGTAGCAGCCGTTGCCTATCTGTGAAACAGCCAGATTTTTTATAGAATCCCAGCTGTCCTGAATATCCCCGGTGGAGCGGTACATATTTGCGCCCGATTCACGTATCCACTTATAAACATCATCGTTGCCCCAGTTGCAGGCGGAGAAAAGGATATCCCGTCCGCAGTTTTTCAGAGCCGCACCCATTCTTTTGTACAGTATCTCTCCGGGAACATGAACGGGCTTGTAGCAGTAATCGTATTTAAGGTAGTCAACACCCCATGAAGCAAAGGTTTCGGCGTCCTGAAACTCATGCTCGAAGCTGCCTGGGTGTCCTGCGCAGGTATGAGTGCCTGCGCAAGAGTACATACCGAATTTCAGTCCCTTGCTGTGAACATAGTCGGCAACGGGCTTGATACCGTCGGGGAACTTGTTTTTGTCGGGAACAAGACAGCCGTTCTTGTCCCTCTGCTTTTCGCTCCAGCAATCGTCTATCACAATATATTCATATCCTGCGTCCTTGTAGCCCTGCTCGACAAAAGCGTCGGCGGCTTGTATGATAAGCTCGGCGTTTATGTTCCATGTAAATGTGTTCCATGAGTTCCACCCCATCGGAGGGAGATTTCCCATTGTTTTAGCGGCATTGTTCATATCTGTGTATTCCTTTCAAAAAAATAATGCGGATACAATATCCTTGTTTAGAGGATATCATATCCGCATTATAATGTCAATCTAATGATTTTTGCAGATGACAGACTTGCTAAATATATTTATACGTCCGTATCAATTACATGATAACGTACTTGCCGCCGTCCTTGATGCTGAAAACGATATTGCCGTTTTTATCAACGGAAACGGGTCCCATATCCTCAGCCGACTTGGTTTTGTTGTCAATTCTGTAAACACGGGCTTTCTCAATGTTGACCTCTGCCTGATTGTAATATTTAGGCTTGATCGTGATGCTAAGGGTGCAGCCGAAGGAATCCTGCTGCTCTGTCTTTACAAAGAGAGCGCCGTGCTCGGTGTTTTTGGTAAGCTCCATGGCAAGGCTTATATCCTTTGGCTCAGTTACAAAATCCGAGTCCATGGTAACAGTGTAGCGTTTTGTAACGACCTTGAGCTTTCCGCCCTTTGATTTTGCAAGTGCAGCCATTGCAGAGGATTTCATCGATGCTGTTTCATAGGAAGCATAGATTGGTGTGCCGTTTTCAATAGCATCGTTTACCATTGAGGCGGTAATAAGCTTGGCGGGATTTTCAAAAGATTTTCCTGCCTGCGGAATTTCGTTGTTCGATGAATTGTCGGAAGGCTTTGAAGGCTTGTCGGGAGTATTAAAAGAGCTTGGTGAGCCTGGATAACCGGGATCCTTGGAGTAGTCTGCGGCAAAAACGCTTGCCGAAAGGGAGAAGGCAAGAACAGCTGCTGAAATTGCGGCAATAGATTTTTTCATTTGATATCCATCCTTTCAATGGTACGCCGATAGGGCATGATGTAAATATTGTCAGAAAATAATAGTAGTTTTGCGTGAAAATATATATAACGGGATCACTCTTCCTCCGCTTCGCTGCCGATGCTTCGGATAAGCCTTGCGGTGTAAATATATCCCGATATGAACATTGCAAGAGTCAGGACTGAAATTATGACGGGAAACAGCCGATTAGGCAGTCTTGTGACCTCTGAAAGCCAGCCGAAGGGATAAAGAACAAGCAGCCTTGCAAATGCGGAAGCGGTCATTGCCGCAACTTCAAACTTAAACGGTTCGGCAGCCGAAAGGGTTATGACCCCAAGGGGAATGAGCCAGAAGCATACCGACCAAATTGCAAAGCTTTTTCGGTGACGGCAGCCGTTTATAAAGGACATTATCATCAGACACAGCAGCATAAGCACCGAAGTCAGCGGCTTGACTATGTTCATAACGCTGTCCGAAAGATATCTGTCATTGCAGAACATTCCGCAGGCGTAAACGGCGGCAAAGCAGAACAGCAGGTCTTCATAGACCTTTCCGTCATAAAGAATGCTGCGCTTTTCGGGTGAGAAATTATTGCTATCCACTTTCACAGCACCTCAGCTCAGAATGCCGTCCCATATCGTCCGATAGGGAACAGCGCCGTTGTAATTTATGGCAAGGAGAACTCCGTATCCGACAAGTCCGACTCCGATCACCAATGCGGCTGACCATGCGGCTGCGGTCCTGACATGGTGGACCCTTCCTGCCATGACCACGCACAGCGCACCGTACAGCTTAGGTATCAGCAGCAGCGCCGTGGGGATAAGGAAGAACAATCCGAACCTTGAAACCACGGCAGACCGTGTTCCCAGCAGCTCAAAGAAGAAGTTGAAATAGCTGCACCCGATGAGGATATTTATCTCCCTTTCGCTGCCGCTCATGTGTTTTTTCAGCAAAAAGGCGGCTGCGAAGATTATCCCGAAGATGACCGCACATACAGGCTTTACGCCGTATATGATATTGGCGCTGTTATCGGGGTCGTAATCGGTGTAAACAAATCCCGTAGCAAACTGAACAAGAGTTTTTACGGTGAAGAAAAGTGCTGCGGTAACAGCTGCACAGGCACCCAGAACAACGCCGTCCCATTTAACGCAAAAGATAAGATAAAAGGGTAGCATTATAAGCGCCGAACGGTGAAAAGCGGCTGCCAGCAGAATGAAAACTGCGTATCTGATAAATCTTCGCCTTTCGCAGTAAATGAGAGCGTATGCGCAGATAACTGCGGAAATAAACTGCCGCATGAAGTTCATGGAGTTGAAAAAAGCACCCGTGAAAAGAAATCCCAGCAGGCTTATCCACGGACAGTCGGAATATTTTGCTGTGTAGACCATAAGCGGCGGATAAATGAGCAGGGATATCAGCGTAAATCCGGGGATAGAGGTATCTGCGCCGATACAGAGTATCTTCAGCAGATAGAGAAGTCCCTTTTCAAATCTGTGAGAGCTTAATGCGTCAATATCCGAGAAATTCAGGCTGTACATAACGTTTGAGTACAGATTGAAGTCATATCCGACCCCAAGCCTTACCGATGAAATGATTGTCAAGGCAATACCTGCTGCGGCGCAGAAAATTATCCCTGCCTTTTTGGGCATATAAACAATTCTCAGCCGCCTGACGCTGTCCTGTTCGCCTAAAGCGACCGAACCTGCAAAGCTGCCGCTTGACACAGCAGAGCTGTCCGCTTTGAACGCAAAGCTCAGCAGTATTCCTGCGACGGCAAAAACAGCGGGAAGAAGCCAATACAACAACATAAAAATCTCCCATCGATAGCATTACAGTAATTGTACTATAATTAATAAATATTATACTATTAATCCGAAGTTTTGTCAAGTACAAACGAATATATTTGACCGAGAAAAAAATCTCCCTTTTCGGTGAAATATCCGAAAAGGGAGCAGAATATCTGTAATACTATAGTAACCGACATAAATTTCTAGACATTCGGCTTCCGCAAAAATCATATATGCAAATTTTTGCGGAGCCTAATGTAGAAATTTTAATGTCGTTTACTATAAAAACAGTTTAATTGGTTTTTAGTATAAATTTATCTTTCAAAATCCACGAAGCCGACCTTGCGGTAAGCCTTGGACATTGTTTTCTGAGAAATTTTCATTGCTTCACGGGCGCCCTTTGCGTAGCATTCCTTGATGTAGTCCTTGTTTGCCATAAGGTCGGCAAACTTTGTGCGGACAGGCTCAAGGTGATCTGCCACCGCTTCGCCCACGGCAATTTTGAAGTCGCCGTAGCCCTTACCGTCGAATTCCTTTTCGATCTCATCATAGCTCTTGCCCGTAACCACCGAGTAGATGGACATGAGGTTGTTTATGCCGTCCTTGCCCTCGGCGTAGCGTACCTTTGCTTCGGAATCGGTAACGGCTTTCTTGAACTTTCTGATGATAGTGTCCTTGTCATCGAGAATGTAAATGCAGCCGTTCTGATTTTCGTCGGATTTGGACATCTTCTTGGTGGGATCGGCAAGGGACATTACTCTTGCGCCCACTTCGGGGATATAAGGCTCCGGTATCTTGAACAGCTCGCCGTATTTCTGGTTGAATCTCTGGGCAACATTTCTTGAAAGCTCAAGGTGCTGCTTCTGGTCAGCGCCGATAGGCACAAGGTCAGCCTGATAAAGGAGGATATCGCCTGCCATGAGAACAGGGTAGGTGAACAGTCCTGCATTGATATCGTCGGGGTGCTTTTCCGATTTTGCCTTGAACTGGGTCATTCTGGAAAGCTCGCCGAACTGTGTGGAGCAGGAGAGTATCCAGTTCATCTCCGCATGGCACTTGTTATGGCTCTGGATAAATGCGATAGACTTTTCGGGGTCGATTCCGCACGCCATGATAAGAGCATATGCTTCGATAGTGTGCTGACGGAGCTTTGCGGGGTCCTGCCTTACCGTGATCGCATGCATATCAACGATAGAATATATGCATCTGTATTCGTCCTGGAGCTTGCCCCAGTTGCGGATAGCACCGATATAGTTTCCCAGGGTAAATGTACCCGTCGGCTGAATGCCGCTGAATATTATCTTCTTTTCTGCTGATGTTTCGGACATAATTTGTTTCCATTCCTTTCAGAGCATCGTCCTGCTTAAAGCGCAGTGCGAAGCGCTTTTTTAAAATATGTGTTCGGTCATTCTCCGATAAAGTCCTTTGTAAGCTGACCGAGTATTTTGCAGCCCTCAACAAGCTGTTCGTCGGTTGGTGTGGAGAAGTTCATGCGGAAGCAGGTGGTCTTCATTTCCTCGCTTACAAGGAAAGCTGTTCCGGGGACTACCGCAACCTTCTTCGCCACTGCCTGACGGCAGAATTCCATCATATTGCAGCCTTCGGGAAGCTCGCCCCAGATGAAAAGTCCGCCCTGCGGCTTTGTGACCTTGACCTTGGGTGAAAAATATTTTTCGATGTTCTCTGCCATGATATTGTATTTTCTGCGGTAGATGCTGCGGAGCTTTGCAAGGTGAGCGTCCATGTCGCATTCGTTAAGGAATCTTGCGCATATCATCTGCGAAAGAATGGAGGTGTGAACGTCTGAAACCTGCTTGCAGACAACAATTTTGCTGATGATCTCGGGGGCTGCGGAAACGAATCCGACTCTCAGACCGGGAGCGATGACCTTTGAGAAGCTGCCGAGGTAAATAACTCTGCCCTCGGTATCCATGGACTTGATGGTGGGGATATCCTCGCCCTCAAATCTCAGCTCGCCGTAGGGGTTGTCCTCAATGATAACAATGTTGTTCCTGCAGGCAAAGGAGTATACTTCCTTTCTGCGTGCAAGTGACATACATTTTCCCGACGGATTCTGGAAATTGGGGATAAGGTAGAGCAGCTTGCAGTTTTTGTTCTCGCTGACAGCCTTTTCGAGAAGGTCCATGCGGATACCTTCGTTATCCATTTCAATTCCCACAAGATTTGCGTTGTAGGATTTGAATGCGTTAAGGCTGCCGATAAAGCTGGGACTTTCGCAGATGAGCGTGTCGCCCGGATTGAGGAATATCTTGCAGGAAAGCTCAGAGCCCTGCTGACCGCCCGATGTGATGATAAGATCGTCCTTACCCTTTACAAAGCAGCCCTGCTTTTCAAGACGTCCCTTTACAGCCTCACGGAGAGGGGCATAACCCTCGGTAACGCTGTACTGGAGCGCATTGATAGGCTCCTTGTCAAGGATATCCATAGCGATTCTTTTGATGTCGTCCACAGGGAAAGCATCGGGTGCGGGATTTCCTGCGGCAAAGGAGATGATCGTTGGGTCTGCGGTCATTTTGAGAATCTCTCTTATAGCCGACGGCTTGAGAGAAGAAACCTTATCGGAAAAAGTAAAATCCATAATAAATCTGCCTTTCTATGTATATATGCATACAGAATCTGCCGGACAGGCTCTTATATGTATGCAGTTCTGACATGACCGCCGATGAAAAATTCATATGCGGCTGCAGCTTTGATATATTATACCACATATTTTTGGAAAACGCAACATATATTTTCCTGTAATATCTGCATGGACTTGCGGTATGATTCTTTCTGTGTTCCGAATGCCTATTAATATAGTATACAACTTTCAAATTTATTTCGGGAAATAACGTCAGCCGATGAAAGGGGAAAAATGATGAAAAAAACGAAGAATGCTGCAAAAAAGGGAATATGCCGACTGTCGGGTCGGAGCGGACAGGGCTTTCTTCTCGGCTCGGCGGTGCTCATGCTGTCGGCGGTCATCACAAAAATTATCGGGGCGCTGTTCAAGATACCTCTTACAAATATGCTGGGCGGAACGGGCATGGGATATTTTTCGGCGGCATACGGACTTTTTATGCCCGTTTATGCGGTCAGCGTGACGGGACTGCCTGCGGCGGTTGCAAAATCAACGGCGGAGGCTTGTGCGTCGGGGAAAAAGGATATGCTTCCACTTATCAGAAATACGGCGCTGAAAATGTTCGGCGCAGCAGGGTTCATCGGAACGCTGCTCATATGTCTTGCAGCCTATCCGTTCTGTAAATTCGTTTCGGGAAATACCGCCGCCCTTCCTGCGGTCATAGCCATTGCCCCCACTGTTGCAGCAGGGTGTCTTGCAGCTGTTTACCGAGGCTGCTTCGAGGGCATGAGAAACATGATACCCACGGCGGTTTCACAGGTCATCGAAGCCTTGTTCAAGCTCTTTTTGGGACTTGCTCTCTGCTTCGGAGTGCTCCTGTTTGCGGAGAAGTATCCCGTAAGATTCCTTGAGCTTACGGGAGCGGCGGCGGACGCTGACCTTCGGGCTGTGGCTCTTCCCTATGCTGCCGCAGCGGCGGTGCTGGGAATAACGGCGGCTTCATTTGCAGGACTTGCATATATGTATTTCACGGACAGGGCGTTCTTCCCTTCAAATCGGGTCAAGACTTCATATGCCGAGAAGAAAAATATCCGCCGCAGACTGCTTAAAACCGCCGTTCCTGCGGCGGCAGGGGCTTTGGTGACGAATCTGACGTCGATCATTGACCTGGGCACGATAATGCGCTCTCTTGCAGCTTCTGTAAAAAAGACTCCGTGGCTTTTTTCGGAGCTTCTGGGGCAGGGGATAGCATATGCTGATATGCCGAATTTCATCTTCGGCAGCTTCAACGGCATCGCCGTGACCATATTCAATCTTGTGCCCTCTCTCACTAATATGCTCGGAAAGGGTATGCTGCCCTCTGCCGCTGCCGCAAAGGCGGAGGGGGACAGGGAGAAGCTGGGAAAATGCACATACAACGTTGTTCTTGCGGCGGCAGTCATATCCATGCCTGCGGGAATGGGTATCGCAGCAATGAGCCGCCCCATAATGGAGCTGCTGTTTTCGGGCAGAACGGCGGAGATATCCATATGCGTAAAGCCTATGATAATACTCGGTCTGGCAGTGCCTTTTCTCTGTATATCCTCATCGGCGTTTGCGGTGCTGCAGGCGGTGGGCAGGGCGGATATCCCCGTTAAGCTCATGGCAGCGGGTGCGGCGGTAAAGCTTGCAGGGAACATGATACTTACGTATATCCCCAAGCTGAACGTTTCGGGAGCGGCGCTGTCAACTCTTATATGCTACGGATTTATCTGTGGGGCTTCCCTTTCGGCACTGAAAAGATATGCGGAGCTTGATGCAATGAAAACATTAGTCACACTTCTGAAGCTGCTCCCCGGAGCAGTCCTCTGCGGAGCCTCGGCGTTTTTTGTGTATTTTGCACCAATTTTTTCGGAGCATCAAAGCGTCAGAACCCTGTTTTCATGCTTTTTGGGGGCAATAATTTACATAATAATCACATATTTTTCGGGCGTAATAACGAAAAGTACGTTAAAATCGCTGATTTCTTGAAAAAATTAAAAAAACCCTTGAATTATTTGGAATAATCGGTTAATATATTATAAGCGGCGGTAATGCGTTGTTTGCGGTCTTTGTGTATATTGACGCATATTACATCGCCGTTTCGGAAACAGAGGAAAAGAAATGGATTTTGAATTCAAGGAAAAATATGATATAAACGATCTTCTGAGGATAATGGAGATACTCCGCTCGGAAAACGGCTGTCCGTGGGACAGGGAGCAGGATCACAAGTCCATCAGGAAGGATTTTCTCGAAGAGGTCTACGAGGTCTGCGAGGCCATCGACCTTGATGACAGCGAGCTTCTCCGGGAGGAGCTGGGAGATGTGCTCCTGCAGGTGGTCTTTCATGCGAGGATCGAGGAGGAGCAGGGACATTTTGCTTTTGCGGACTCGGTAAACGATGTGTGCAAAAAGCTGATAGTCCGTCACCCTCACGTTTTCGGCGACGTTACCGTAAGCGATTCGGGAGAAGTGCTGAAAAACTGGAACGATATCAAGCAGAAGACTAAGGGACAGGAAACCTATACCGATACGCTGAAAAGCGTCTGCACGGCTCTGCCTGCGCTAATGAGAGCGCAGAAGACAGCTCAGAGAGCAAAACGTGCGGGAATGGATTTTCCCGACCCCGAAAGCGCTTTAGATAGCCTGAGATCGGAGATCGAAGAGGTTTCGGAGGCGGCTGCTTCGGGCAGCGGCGACGCTCTTGCCGAGGAGCTGGGCGATATGCTTTTTGCGGCGGTAAACGCCGTAAGGCTGTACGGCTATGACGCAGAGGAGCTTCTTACAAGAGCCACCGACAAATTTACGGACAGATTTGAAAAGACGGAAAAACTGATACGCTGTGAGGGGAAGGATATGCGTTCCCTTGACATAAAAACGCTGGATGCTTACTGGCAGAAGGCGAAAAAACAATGATAAGCGGATAACCGCTAATAATTTCTGGAGGTAACTAACATGACAAAAGCAGATCTCATCAACGCAATTGCCGAAAAGGGCGAGTTTTCCAAGAAGGACGCTGAAAAGGCTCTCAACGCCGTAACAGCATCTATCACAGAGGCTCTTGCAAAGCAGGAGAAGGTTCAGATCGTTGGCTTCGGCACATTCGAGGTAAGGGACAAGAAGGCTAAGGAAGCTATCAATCCCAGAACCAAGGAAAAGGTTATGGTTCCTGCAAGAAAGTCCCCTGCATTCAAGGCAGGCAAGGCTCTCAAGGACGCTGTTGATGCTTAACATAAGAGATCGGCTCGACTTTTTAAGCCAATGAAATGACGGCTGTGCCGCATCTGCGGTGCAGCCGTTGAATTTTCGGAAAGGATGAATGAAATGCGTCTGGATAAATATCTTAAGATCACAAGACTTATCAAAAGAAGGACAGTCGCAAACGAAGCCTGCGACGCCGAAAAGGTGCTCGTAAACGGCAAGGCGGCAAGAGCGTCCTACGACGTTAAGGTGGGGGATATTATCGAGATATGCATGGGTACAAGACCGCTTAAGGTCAGAGTGCTCAATGTGACCGAGTATGCAACGAAGGAAAACGCTTCGGATAATTACGAGGTAGTTGACAATTAAAAGCAGTATGCAGATTTATTCATGATATCCTTTGGACAATCATACTATATTTTGCACGTTGCGCTGTCGAATTTTCATGATTTGCGGTAATGTGCATAAAAAGATTTAATGAGGATAATTTAAATTGGTTAAAATGCAAGTCTGCGACGAGCACAAATGTTTTGATTTTGCGAAATAAAAACGTCAAAATGCAAAAAATATAAGACGTAATATTGTACAAAACAACTATTTTTCCTTTAGTTTGTAAAAAAGGCATTGACAATTTGCCAAATCGGTTGTATATTATAATCACAAGAAGGAGCGAAAACGTTTAAAACATGTTTTGCATAACCATGACCCTGTTTTGTGAAATCGGGGTAAGGATAAGGTGTGTGAAATGTGAAAAACTTGTTCCTCATCCTGAGAAGAATCGGAGAATCATAAAAGATGGTTTCAATCAAAGATATTGCAGCAGCCTGCGGAGTGTCTATAGCTACCGTAAGCAAAGCGCTGAACGATCACAAGGATGTAAGCGAAACCACCAAGGCTATGGTTCAGGAAACAGCGAAAAAAATGGGCTATTTCCCGAATTCGCAGGCACGGGCACTTAAAACCAACCGTACATATAATCTGGGAGTTCTTTTTACGGAAAGGACAAACAGCGGTCTGACTCAGAGCTATTTTGCCTCGGTTCTGAACGGCTTCAAAAAGGAAGCCGAAGCCGAGGGTTATGATATAACGTTCATCAGCGGAAATATCGGCGAGCATCAGATGACTTGCTATGAGCATTGTATGTACAGAAATGTTGACGGAGTTGCGGTAGTCTGCGTGGACGATTATATGGACAGCGGAACACGGGAGCTTTTTGAAAGCAATGTTCCTCTTGTGACCATCGACCATGTTCCGAAGGACAGGCTTTCGGTCGTGTCAGACAATGAAACGGATATGCGCAGGCTTGTGGAATATATCGCAGGCAAAGGGCATACGAAAATTGCGTATATTTACGGCGATCCGTCGGATGTTACCTCAATGAGAGTAAAGGCTTATAAGGAAACACTGGTTCGCCTGAATATAACTATCAGAAGCGATTATCTGCTGCAGGGTCATTATCATGATACCAAAAGCACAGAGCAGCTTGTAAAGAAGGTCTTGTCTTGCAGCGACAGACCTACATGCATTATCCTCCCGGACGATTTTGCAGCATTGGGGGCGCTGAATGCACTTGAAGAGCTGGGACTGAGCGTGCCGGACGATATCTCCATTGCGGGGTATGACGGTATAGTGTTGTCACAGGTGATCCGTCCGAAGCTTACAACTATCAGGCAGGATACCGATAGATTGGGAGCCGAGGCGGCAAAAAGGCTGATCGCACTGATAAAAAAAGAAATTTCCAACGGCGAGCCTCCATTGATAATCAAGGGGGATTTGCTCGAAGGAGCGTCGGTTAAGGATATTAGCCGATGAAACAGTTCAGCTAATATATTTTTCATACATATTGAAAAAATATATTATATCATTAAGGAGGAAAAACCAAATGAAGAATTTAAAGAAGACTCTTGCGATGATTTCTGCTGTTGTAATGGCAGGTTCCGTATTCGCAGCTTGCGGAGGTTCAACAACTTCCGACAGCACTACAACTGATGCTGCCGGCGATACAGCTGCTGCTGATGCTGCTGATACAGCTGCTGCTGATGCAGGTGATACAGCTGCTGCTGACGACTCTGCTGCTTCCGACAGCACAGGCGCAGGATCCACACTTACAGTTATGACATGGAACACTGAGTTCATTGAGATGTGTGAAAACTACTACCTCAAGGACAATCCGCTTCCCGAGGGCGTTACATGGAACCCTGTAACCTTCGGCTGCCAGGGCGGTGAAGTTTCCAGCTACTATGACAACTACTTCGCATCAGGCGAAGACGCTGACCTCTACTGCCTCGAAGCAGACTGGGCTATGACATACCTCGATAACGATGATGTAACAGCTCCTCTCTCCACAGTAGGCATTGAAGAATCCGAGCTTGCTGATCAGTATGAATATACAAAGGCAATCGGTACATCTTCTTCCGGCGCTCTCAAGGGCATCACATGGCAGTCCGCTCCCGGCGGTTTCGCTTACAGATCTGACCTTGCTGAGAAGTATCTCGATGTTAAGTCTGTTGACGATATGCAGGCTAAGATCTCCGATTGGGACGGCTTCCTTGCAACAGCTGCTACACTTAAGGAAGCAGGCAACGTTGCAATTTGTCCTACACTCGGCGGCGTATGGCAGGTATTCTCTTCCTCCAGAAACGAGCCTTGGGTTGTTGATAACAAGTTCGTTATCACAGACGAAGTTAAGGAGTTCATGGATCTCGCTAAGGATCTCGTTCAGAACCAGTACACACTCAACTATGACCAGTGGACATCCGAGTGGTATGCTTGCGGTCAGACAGATGACGTATTCGGCTACTTCGTATCCACATGGGGCATCGGTGATGCAATCCTCGCTGCTGCTGCCGGCGGTGAAGGCGGAGCTACATGGGGCAAGTGGGCACTTTGCGAAGGTCCTCAGGCTTACTACTGGGGCGGCACATGGCTTGCTGCATATCCTAAGACCGATAATGCAGACCTCGTTGCTGATATCATGAGATACTTCTGCGTAAATGCTGACTCCATGAAGAACTACGCTCTCGGTTCCGGTGACTTCCTCAACAACAAGGCTGTTATGAAGGACATCGTAGACAGCGGTGCTAACTCCAATCCTAACCTCGGCGGTCAGGACCAGTTCGCTATCTGGTACAAGAATGCTGAAAACATCGACCTCTCCTTCATGTCCTCTTACGATAAGGACATCAAGGGCTGCCTCGCAACTGCTTACAAGGCATATGCAAACGGCGAACAGGATTACGATACAGCTATCAACACATTCAAGACTGGCGTAGCTGCTGCCTTCCCAACACTTACTATTGAATAATCAATAGTCAAGCTGAATCATAGCTAAATAGTAAATTGATACGGGACGGATAACGTCCCGTATCGTTTACATAGCGTTTTATATTTATTAGGAGAGTGATCATATGGCTTCGGGGGGCAAGATTAAAAACAGCAAATTAAATTATTCCCGCTACGGCTATTATTTTATTTTACCGTTTTTTATTGTTTATTGTATTTTTTCACTGTATCCTCTGATTTATACCTTCTATACAAGCTTCACAGGAACAGTAACCACCACTTCCGATTCAGGCGCACTTATTGCCGAAACCGGATTTGTAGGTCTTGACAACTTCAAGACTCTTCTTACAGGTCAGGCTAATAATACATATGCCGAGTTCAACTCCAAATCTCTTCATGATTTGTTCTTGACTTCGCTTAAGTATACATTCCAGATCTGGCTCATGAATTTCGCACCCCAGATTCTTTTATCACTTCTCTTAGCTATTTGGTTTACCGATAACCGATTGAAGATCAAGGGCAAGGGCTTCTTTAAGGTTGTAATGTATATGCCTAATATCATTACCGCCGCATCCGTTGCCGTACTTTTCCTCAGTCTTTTCGGAAAGACAAAGATGTCCCCTGTAAACGGTGCTCTTATCAGCATGGGAATTATCGATCAGCCTATCGACTTCCTTTTCAGTAAGGGCGGTTCAATAAAGAGAATCATTATTGCCTGCATTCAGTGTTGGATGTGGTACGGTAATACAATGATCCTTCTTATTGCAGGTATCATGGGTATCAGCCCTTCACTTTTTGAAGCTGCTGAAATCGACGGTGCAAACAGCACTCAGGTTGTTTGCAACATCACTCTTCCCCTTCTTAGACCTATTCTCGTTTATACGGTCATGACATCTATGATCGGTGGTCTTCAGATGTTCGATGTTCCTCTCCTCTTCACAACAGGTCAGGATATCGACCCTAACTCCCGTACAATTGCGGTATTCATTTACGAACGTTATATGGGTACTATCAAAAACTACGGACTTTCCGGTGCTGCTTCAATTCTTCTGTTCATTATAACCAGCGTTCTCGGCTTCTTCGTTTACAGAATGAATACCGATACGTCGGGAAATGTCAAAACTAAGCAGTCCAAGGCAAAGCTCAAGGGAGGTTTAGGTTTATAATGAAGAAAGATAATTACAACACCAAAATAAAGGTTGAGTCTTGGCTGATTTTTGCGTTCTGCGTTATTCTTACATTCATCAGCTTGCTCCCTATCTATATTCTGGTCATTAACTCCACCAGATCTCAGCTCCAGATTGCTAACGGTGTAAGCTTCCTGCCCAGCACTCATTTCCTTGAGAACCTGCAGAGCCTTAATCAGAACCGTGCATTTAACCTTTTTACAGGTTTCAAGAACAGCTTCATAGTTTCGGTTTTTGCAACATTCTTCTCTGTATTTTTCTCAACTCTTACCGCTTACGGTCTTGTAGTTTATAATTTCAGATTAAAAGAAGCTGCATATAACTTTATACTCCTCGTTCTTATGATCCCTGCACAGGTATCCGGTGTTGGTTTCTATAAGTTCATGGTTGAAACACTTCATCTCGGCGACAGCTTCATTCCTCTTACAGTTCCTGCTATCGCTGCTCCTGCTGTTGTATTCTTCCTCAAGCAGTACATGGAGTCAAGCTTCCCGAAGGAAATCGTTGAAGCTGCGAGAATTGACGGCTGCGGTGAGTTTCGTACCTTCCTTTCCATCGGTATCCCGATGATAAAGCCGGGTATGGCTGTTCAGGCTATCTTCCAGTTCATCTACAACTGGAATAACTACTTCACACCTTCAATGATCATCATTTCCAAGTTTGATAAGAAAACTCTCCCCCTCATGATGAAGGCTATTCAGGCTGATATCCAGAACCTTGACCTTGGTTCGGTTTATATGGCTCTGACACTTTCGATCGTTCCGCTTATCGTTGTTTACTTCCTGCTTTCTAAGTACATTATCGCAGGTGTAGCTCTCGGCGGTGTAAAGGAATAAGATACAGTTTATTCTTTGCAGACAAGCCCTTGGTTCCTTCGGGATCCAAGGGCTTTATTGTTATGTCGTTTTAGCACTCTCTCGACTCGTTTGCTAATTTTTTTGAAAAAAGTTTGAAAAACCCCTTGACAAGATTAAAAAATGGTGTATAATATAATTAGCACTCAAGAAGAATGAGTGCTAACACATTAAGCTTATGACTGCTAATATCATAATGCAGCAAATAATAGGAAGGAGTTTTTATTATGACTATCAAACCACTTGAAGACAGAGTTGTAATTAAGATGACAGAAGCTGAGGAAACAACCAAAAGCGGTATCATTCTTACAGGAAACGCAAAAGAGAAGCCCCAGGTTGCCGAGATCGTTGAAGTAGGCCCAGGCGGAATGGTTGACGGACACGAGGTTAAGATGAACCTGAAGGTCGGACAGAAGGTACTTGCATCAAAGTATGCCGGCACTGAGGTTAAGCTTGACGGCGTTGAATATACGATTCTTCGTCAGTCCGACATTCTCGCAATCGTTGAATGATAATTTTTTCTATACGACTTAATATTTTATTTGGAGGAATCAATAATGGCTAAGGATATTATTTACGGCGAAGACGCAAGAAAAGCTTTACAGTCCGGTATCGACAAGCTTGCCGATACAGTAAAGATCACTCTCGGACCTAAGGGAAGAAACGTTGTTCTTGACAGAAAGTTCGGCGCACCCCTTATCACAAACGACGGCGTTACAATTGCAAAGGAGATCGAGCTTGACGACGCTTTCGAGAATATGGGTGCTCAGCTTGTAAAGGAAGTTGCTACAAAGACAAACGACGCAGCAGGTGACGGTACAACAACAGCTACTCTCCTTGCTCAGGCTCTTATCCGTGAGGGTATGAAGAACATTGCAGCAGGCGCTAATCCTATGGTAGTTAAGAAGGGTATGGCTAAGGCTGTTGACGCAGCTGTTGAGGCTATCAAGGCTAACTCCAAGGACGTTGAAGGCACTGCCGATATCGAAAGAGTCGCAACAGTTTCTTCCGCTGATGAAATGGTTGGAAAGCTCATTGCCGAGGCTATGGAAAAGGTTACTGCCGACGGTGTTATCACTATCGAGGAATCCAAGACTGCCGAAACATACTCCGAAGTTGTTGAAGGTATGCAGTTCGACAGAGGCTATGTAACTCCTTATATGGTTACAGATACCGATAAGATGATCGCTGAGATCGACGATGCTTACATTCTTATTACAGATAAGAAGATATCTTCCATTCAGGAGATCCTTCCTCTCCTTGAGCAGATCGTTCAGGCAGGCAAGAAGCTTATCATCATTGCAGAGGATATCGAAGGCGAGGCTCTCAGCACACTTATCGTTAACAAGCTGAGAGGAACATTCACATGCGTTGCTGTTAAGGCTCCCGGCTTCGGTGACAGAAGAAAGGAAATGCTCCAGGATATCGCTATCCTTACAGGCGGTCAGGTTATTTCCGAGGAAATCGGTCTTGAGCTTAAGGATGCACAGGTTTCACAGCTCGGCCGTGCACGTCAGGTAAAGGTCACAAAGGAAAACACAGTTATCGTTGACGGTGCAGGAAACTCTGATGAGATAAAGGCAAGAGTTGCTCAGATCAAGGCTCAGATCGAAGCTACAACCTCCGATTTCGATAGGGAAAAGCTCCAGGAAAGACTTGCAAAGCTTTCCGGCGGCGTAGCAGTTATCAAGGTAGGTGCTGCAACTGAAGTTGAGATGAAGGAAAAGAAGCTGAGAATCGAAGATGCTCTCGCTGCAACAAAGGCTGCCGTTGCAGAAGGTATCGTAGCAGGCGGCGGAACAGCTCTTATCAATGCTATCCCTGCTGTTACAAAGCTCACATCTACTCTTACAGGTGATGAAAAGACAGGCGCTCAGATCGTTCTCAAGGCACTTGAAGAGCCTGTTCGTCAGATCGCTAAGAATGCAGGTCTTGAAGGCTCCGTGATCATCGACAAGATCGTTCGTTCCAGAAAGATAGGCTACGGCTTCGACGCTTACAACGAAACATATGTTGATATGATTCCTGCAGGTATCGTTGACCCGACTAAGGTTACAAGAAGCGCTCTCCAGAACGCTGCTTCAGTTGCTGCAATGGTTCTTACAACAGAATCTCTCGTTGCAGACGTTAAGGAAGAAAATCCTGCTCCCGCAGGTGCACCCGGTATGGGCGGCATGGGCGGAATGTATTGATCTTCCGTTAGTTGAAAAAATAATAAGGAGCGCAAATTGCGGAGCTTTCTGCGGTTTGTGCTCCTGTTTTTTTGCAAATTCTGATTATAGAGTAAAAATTTAACACTAAACACATGAAAGTTCATAGAAAAGCGCAAAATGCTCTTGACAAAAATTGTGATAAAGTGTAAAATGATAAAGTAATATGTTTTGTATTATAATAATGTTTGAGCTGCAGGTCGGAATTTAAACGTTTACTTGTGTCTGCTTGCAGAAAATCGGTACATAACATAAATATAAAAAAGCTTCGGCGGACTTATTTGCAAAGCTGCCGGATTTTATTATGTTTTTCGGAGGGAAAGATTATGCAGAAGGCAATCGGCGTATTAACAAGCGGAGGAGATGCACCCGGAATGAACGCTGCGGTAAGAGCAGTTACCAGAGCAGCTATCAGAAAGGGCTATAAGGTGATCGGTATCCAGAGAGGATACAACGGTCTTCTCAACGGTGAGTGCGTTGAGCTTAATGTTCGTGACGTTTCGGATATCATTCAGAGAGGCGGAACGATCCTTTACACTGCAAGATGTCTTGAATTCAAGGAAGAAGCAGGCGTAAGAAAGGCAGCCGAAAAGTGCAAGGAGCTCGGTATCGAGGGCCTTGTTGTTATCGGAGGCGACGGTTCGTTCAGAGGAGCTGCCGACCTTTCAAGAATCGGCGGAATCCTTTGCATAGGTCTTCCCGGTACAATTGATAACGATATCCAGTGCACAGAGTACACTATCGGTTACGATACAGCTATGAACACAGCTCTTGAGATGATCGACAAGCTTCGTGACACATCTCAGTCCCACGACAGATGCTCTGTTGTTGAGGTAATGGGAAGAAACGCAGGTTGGATCGCTCTCAATGTTGCAGTTGCATCGGGCGCAATTGCCTGTATCACACCCGAAAAGCCTTACGATATCAACGCTATCGCTGACAAGATAAAGAAGGCTCACGATGCTCAGAAGGAGCACTTTATCGTTGTTGTTGCCGAGGGCGTAGGCAAGTCCGAAGAGATCACAAAGCAGATCAAGGAGCTTACGGGAATCGAAACAAGACTCACTATCCTCGGCCATGTTCAGAGAGGCGGTATGCCTACAGTTCGTGACAGAGTTGCTGCAAGCCAGATGGGCTACCGTGCAGTTGAGCTTATCGAACAGGGCATTACCAACAGAGTTGTCGGCATGATGGACAGCAAGATCATCGACGTTGACATTCAGGAGGCTCTTTCCATGAAGAAGCCCTTCGACGAAGAACTTTACAGAGTTTGCAACGATATCACATTCTGATTTCGTGCAATAAACAGAAAAACAGCATTACAGAGTAGACAGATGTGCGTATAGTGTCCTGCCGACGGGGAGTTGCGGCAGGAACGAAAAGCAGGAAACTGCTTGCGGTACATCTGTCGCATCCCGCTGAATGCATTATTAATAGGGGCTTTTCATTCTCCCGTAAATAATGCAATAGGCAAGTAAGCAGAAGCATTTTTTTACAGGAGGTCATTATGAAAAGCTTTTTTGATTTATTTAAGTCATCTTACAAAGAACTGACAGGCAAAAACGGCGTTATATGCATTGTCATTACAGGTCTGCTCATTGCAGTTTCCATGGCTATCGAGGCGTTCACCATCGAGATACCCTTTGCAAAGATAAACTTTGCGTTCCTTGCAATAGCTTCCATTGGAATGCTCTTCGGACCCACGGTTTCCTTTATCGCAGGAGGACTTTGCGATATCGTTGGATTTATGGTGCACCCCGACGGTGGATTTCTTCCGCTGTATACCCTGATAGGTATGTTCCAGGGACTTATCTACGGAATTATCCTCTACAGAAGATGGGGAAATATGGTAATGGAAGAAAGATCTGCGGGAAAAAGATTCTGCGAAATGGCGGTAAGGCTTGTGGCAGCACGTCTTTGCGATGTTATTATTGTCAATCTGCTGATGAACACAGCGGCAAATATGTACTACGGCTTCATTCCTCAGCAGGCTTACGGCGCTGCCATTGCAGCAAGAGTTGTGAAGAATCTGCTCCAGCTCTGCGCCGATATTCCGCTGATGTTCATTATTATGCCTATTGTTCTTACAGCATTTACAAGAACGATTGGCCGCAATCAGATGAAAGCGGTCTGATATCCGGAAGGAATGAATAAAGTTATGGAAAAAGAAAAGGTCGGATTTATCGGCACAGGAAATATGGGAGCCGCAATCATCAGAGGTATTGCTGCCGCAATGCCCGATAAGGTTTCCCTTTTTGCCTACAATCCTACCCGTGCCAAGGCAGAGGCTCTTGCAGACTGCGGAGTAACTGTATGCGGCAGCGAAAACGAGGTCGTTAAGGAGTCAAAGTTTGTTTTTCTCGCCGTAAAGCCTCAGAAATTCGACGAGGTCCTCGACAAGATCGCTCCCGATTCCACCGATGACAAGGTTTACGTTTCAATTGCAGCAGGTATTACAGAAGAGTACATATGCCGTAAAACATCTCCCTCGGCAAAGGTCATTCTTGTAATGCCGAACACACCCTTCCTTCTCGGAGAGGGCGCAACCGCAATGGCAAAGGGCAAAAACACCTCCGACGAGGAGTTTGAATTTGTAAAGAGCATTTTTGCGGCAGGGGGCAAGGTTGCTGAAGTTCCTGCCGATAAGATGAAAGAGGTCATTGCCGTAAACGGCAGCTCTCCCGCATTCATTTATCTTTTTGCAAAGGGCTTTGTGGATTATGCTTCCTCTGTCGGTATCGACGGCGAGGAGGCGCTCAGACTGTTTTCTCAGTCCCTTATCGGTTCTGCAAAGATGATGACCGATTCGGGGAAAACTATCGACGAGCTTATCAAGCAGGTTTCTTCCCCCGGAGGAACAACTCTCATGGGACTTGAGGTGCTTTATGAAGGCAAACTGACGGAAACCGTCGGAAAATGCTGCGAAAAGTGCACCGCAAGAGCCTACGAGCTTTCTAAATAAATATCATTATTCCCGACTTGTCCGCATATGATATACAAAAGAATATCATACGGAAAGGACGGGATAAAATGACGGCAAACGTTCAGAGAAGAAGCGGAAGATATTACAGGATAAACAGGGATATCCGCCGTCCGTCAGCCGAAAGATCAAGCGGCAGGAACGGCAGGTTATACGGTCTTCTGCTCTGCTGCGCCGCTGTCGGGATATTTGCGGGAGCTTACTCCTGCTCATATTTCGCAGAGAGTGAAAAGATGGGGCAGCTTGTTGAGAGCTATATCCTGTCCCGTTCGCAAAGTGGATTTATTGAAAATTTCTGCGGCAGCCTTGTGCAAATAATGCTGTTTTCGTTCGTATGCTTTTTATGCGGACTTTCCGCATGGGGCAGCGCCGCAGGATATTTAATTATCCTTTTTCGTGGACTTGGCGCAGGAATGGTTTCGGCTGCGGCAATAGGTCTTACCGTCGGTTCGGGCAGTGGGGCGTATGTTCCGCTGATACTTTTTCAGGCGCTTGCGCTGACTGTTATACTGCTCAGTGCGAGGGAAAGCGTCAGAATGTCATCGGTTTTGGCTGCGAGAATGTTCGGCAGCGATAATTCCGCTACCGAAAACAAACAAGCGGACCTCAGGCTGTATCTTCTGAAATTTGCGGTCATATCGCTCCTTGGGTTGGCAGTTGCTGCTGCGGACGGGGGCATTTACTGTTTTTACCGCTGAATATATTTCGGCATTATAATTTTGAACGGGGCGGCAAAAGCTATTGCCGAGGGAAAAGCAGGGGAATTTAAAAATCAAGGAGTTGTGGCAGTTGTCATTTTTCGGCGCTGATTATGAAAAAGCAGGAGTGGGCGTTGCAAAAAACGCACCCAAAAAGAAACCGTTCTTCGATTTCTGGGATCTTTACGGAAGAAGATTCTGGAAAATGCTCCAGCTTAATATGCTGACATTTCTGTTTTGTATCCCGATAGTTTCCATCGGCCCTGCAATTGCAGGAATGACAAGGGTCCTGAGAATATATGCCCTTGACAAGAATGCGTTTATATGGCATGATTTCTGGAAGGGCTTTTCGGAAAACTGGAAGCAGTCCCTGCCAATAGGTCTTATTGATATTCTGTCGGGAGTATCTCTGTTCTGTGCGCTGCAGGTGTATCCTGCCCTTGCAGAAGCTTCGGAGAACAGCTTTTTGTACTATCTGCTGTGTGCAATATCCGTAGGCTTCGTGCTTACCATTCTCATGATGAATTTCTACGCTTTTCCTATGATAGTTGCGACCGATCTTTCCTTCAAAAATATCATTAAGAACTCGTTTTTTCTTACCTGCATAGGCTTAAAGAAAAATATCCTTACACTTGTCATCGTTATGGTAATTTGCGTGCTGACCTTTGTTTCGGTGCTGGTAAGCTCATTCAGCCTGCTGCTGATACCCATATGGACAATAACCTTCGTTGGATTTATCATCGTTTACAACAGCTATCCCCTTATTCAGAAATATGTTATCGACCCGTTCTATGCCGCACAGGGCAAGGACAATCCCGAATATGATTATCTGAAACCCATGGACGATGAAGAGGCGCTGTTTACCGACAAGGGTGGCGAGGAAAAGCCTATTGAATCCCAAAAGAAGAAAAAGGGAAAGACGATTTCCTGACAAAATTAAGCACATTCCGAGAACAGCTTATCTCGGAATGTGCTTTTTTGTTGTAATGGTTTAAAATTAATGGCTGTGTCATAATATATGGTTGATTTTAGAAGGTTTTTCTGCAATAATGATATACAATAAATAAAAAGCTGAAGAAAGGCGGTAATAATATGATTGGTGCAGTAATAACAGCAATAACCTCTTTGCTTTTCGGTATCATTATAGGCATCTTAGCATTTATGTTTCTAAACGGAAAATGTAATAATCTTGTTGCAGGTTACAATGATATGACAGAAGAAGAGAAGAAAACATCTGCTGAAGTCAATGCCCGAATGAATGGAAAAACTCTTATGATTGTTTCTGTTCTCACATTGTTATACTCCGTATTTTCTGTATTGTCTGTATTAGAGATATTATCGACAACAGCATTTGTTGTATCTACCATTATTTATGGAATTTTGTTTGTTTCAATTGTAATAATAAGTGTGGCTCGCTTTGTAAAAAAGAACATATAATACTAATCTTTAACCAACCTATGGACAAATTCGACAGCTCAATTGCAGAATGATTTGCTAATATATCATTCTGCAATTCCTATTTATTGGGGGAGTTTTACACTCCCTGATAAAAATGCAATTTATCAACCATTCGTTGTGACAGAGCCAAATTAATTGTTCTTGATGTTGACATCAAGCTTGGAGTAGGGTATCTCTATGTCGTTTTCGGTAAAGATAGTCTTTATCTGTTCGGTAAGGTCAAAGTAAACGTCCCAATAGTCGGAGTTTTTCGTCCATACTCTTACAACAATATCAACCGAGCTTGCGCCGAGGGAAACGACTCTTGCAAAGGGTGCGTCCTCTTTAAGTATCTTCGGGTGATTTTCCGCAGCGTTAAGGATAAGGCTTATGGCTTTTTTGAAATCGGATTCGTAGGAGATGCTGAATGTAAGATCCACACGTCTTTTCTCCTCACGGCTGTAATTGATTATGGTAGAATTTGAAACCGTGCCGTTGGGAATGTAAATTACCTTGTTGTCAAGGGTCTTAAGGGTCGTGTTAAGAATGGATATGTTGTTTACAACGCCCTCGATACCGTTTGTGTTTATTAAGTCGCCCTTGCTGAACGGATTTGTAAACAGTATCAGAAAACCTCCTGCAACATTTGAAAGGCTGCTTTGCAGAGCAAGACCTATTGCAAGACCTGCCGCACCAACAGCGGTCACGATAGATGTCATCGGGATACCTAAAATCGTAAGGGCAATGATAACGGTAAATGCCGTAAGAATGATCTTTGTCAAGGATTTAAGGAATCCTTGAGCAGTTGCCTCAAGCCGTGAGCGTCCCATTGCCTTGTCGATGATTTTCATGATGATTTTTGTGAGTATCATGCCGATGAAGTAGATTATCACCGCAACCAGCACCGTGGGCAGGTAGGATACTATCGCTCTCAGCAGATCCTGAAACATTGACGAGTCCACATCACCCGACGCCACAGCCTCCATGACCGCTTCGGCCTGTTCGACTACTGCGGGCGCCGTTGTTATTGCTTCTTCCATTATTTTATCATTCCTTTCTAAATAGTAACTTATACATTATATAACATTATGCAGGAAAAATCAATACAAAATTCCTGATTTTACAGCCTTTTTGTTCCGATTTCATGCAGCCGCCGACAGGAAATTGTTCATTCTTTTATTACATGGAAATAAATTGTAAACCCAAACAATGAATTAGATTGACAAATGTCGCCCGATGTGCTATAATAAGTCCATACTTGAAAATCGGAGGATATCAATGAAAGCTAAGGATATTGTTTATACTGCATTGTTTACCGCTCTTATTGCCGCAGGAGCGTTTATCAAAATTCCCGTTCCCGTGTGCCCGTTTACAATGCAGCTGTTTTTTACAACTCTTGCAGGAATGTTTCTCGGCAGCAAAAAAGGCGCTCTGAGCGTGCTGTGCTATGTGCTGCTGGGACTTGCGGGAGTGCCCATATTTGCTTCGGGAGGCGGACTCGGATACATTTTTCAGCCGACCTTCGGCTATCTGCTCGGATTTATTGCAGGGACTTATGTGACGGGTCATATTGCAGGCAAAACTGACAGTCCTTCTGTCAAAAGGCTGCTTGCGGCAAATCTTTTGGGACTTGTTATCGTTTACGCAATGGGAATGGTCTACTACTGGCTGATAATGACCTTCTATGTGGGAACGGGAATAGGTCTGTGGACGCTGTTCCTCTACTGCTTCCTGCTTGTGGTCCCCGGAGATCTTGTTCTGTGCGTCCTTGCGGCGGTCATGGGAAAAAGACTTATCCCTATTTTCAAAAAAGGTTTGGTGGCTTCTAATGCTTGATGTTGAAATGCTCAAAAAAAGTATAATCGGCGGTACGCCCATAGACAGGCAGCAGGCGAGTGAGCTTGCCGAAGCTCCTCTCGAAGAGCTTTGCGGCTGCGCAGACGAGATACGCAGACATTTCTGCAAAAACGGCTTTGATATCTGCACTATAATCAACGGAAAATGCGGCCGCTGCTCGGAGGACTGCAAGTTCTGCGCTCAGTCCGCTCACTACAAAACCATGATAGATGAATATCCCCTCCTTGACACCGAGGAGATCGTGAAGCAGGCAAAGTACAACGCCGAAAGGGGAGTGCTCCGCTATTCTATCGTTACGTCGGGAAAAAGGCTCTCCGACAGCGAAGTGGATAAGGTCTGCGAGAGCATTAGAGCTGTAAAGGAGCAGGCGGACATAGAGGTCTGCGTTTCCTTCGGGCTTTTAGGCTTGGAGCAGTTCAAGAAGATAAAGGCGGCAGGCGCAAGCAGAGTTCACTGCAACCTTGAAGCTTCAAAAGGCTTTTTCCCCTCCGTATGCACAACTCATACATATGAAATGAAGGTGGAAGCGCTGAAGGCTGCCCGTATGGCAGGGCTGAGTATATGCAGCGGCGGAATAATGGGTCTTGGGGAAACTATGGAGGACAGGATAGATATGGCATTTGATCTCCGTGAGCTTGGGGTAAAATCGGTGCCCGTAAATTTTCTGAACCCTATCAAGGGAACTCCCTTTGAAAACAACGCTCCCTTGACCGATGATGAAAAACGCAGGATAATCGCAGTTTACCGCTTCATTCTTCCCGATGCTTCGATCAGACTTGCAGGGGGAAGAGGTCTTATTGCCGACAAGGGCGAGGCTTGCTTTAAGTCGGGGGCAAACGCTGCTATTTCGGGAGATATGCTTACAACGGCAGGGATAACTGTCGAAACGGATATGAAGCTGCTGGACAAGCTTGGATATAAGGCGGAGCTTTGGAATGAGTAAAAATATTTTTATCGCAGGTACGGGTACGGACGTGGGAAAGACCTATGTTACGGGGCTTATCGTAAAAAAAATCAGAGAAAGCGGAAAAAATGCGGCGTATTTCAAGGCTGCCATGAGCGGAAATATTCGCCGCACAGACGGAATGCTCATTCCCGGGGACGCTGTGCTTGTAAAGGATATGTCGGGTATCTCTCAGCCTGTGGAGGAAATGTGTCCTTATGTTTACGAAAATGCCGTATCTCCGCATCTTGCTTCAAGGCTTGAGGGGAACAGTGTCAGAATGGACGTTGTAAAAGCCTGCTTTGAGAAGGTTTGCGCAGGGCACGATTATGTTACCGCAGAGGGCAGCGGCGGAATACTCTGCCCGATAAGCTTTGACGAAGAAAAGATAATGCTGGAGGATATTATCCGTGAGCTGGGACTGTCCTGCCTGCTTGTTGCCGACGCAGGACTTGGAACAATAAACAGCGTTGTTCTCACTGTCAGCTATATGCGCAGCAAAAATATCGGCGTTAAGGGTATTATTTTCAACAGATTTCATAAGGGCAGCGTTATGGAAGAGGACAATCTGAAAATGTGCGAGCTTATGACAGGGCTTAAAGTCATCGCCTGTGTTGCCGAGGGGGATAAGGATATTGAAATTGACACGGATATACTTTTGTCCCTTTACGAGTGATTGTTTTGTTTTACTAAGGAGAATAAATAATGATATGGTATCCCTATGAACAGATGAAAACTATGGCGCCGCCGATCAGAATTTCCGAAGGTAGGGGCGTTCATCTGATAACAGATGACGGTCATGACCTGATAGATTCGGTTTCTTCATGGTGGAGCGTTATTCACGGATATAATCACCCCGAGCTTAACAGGGCGATAACAGATCAGCTGGAGCGATTTGCTCATGTTATGCTGGGCGGACTTACTCATGAGCCTGTTGAGCGGCTTTCGGATAAGCTTGAACAGTGGCTGCCGGGTGATCTTAATTACTGCTTTTTCTCCGATTCGGGCAGCGTTGCGGTTGAGGTTGCGCTGAAAATGGCTTTGCAGTACAACACTAACAGGGGCAGCGGCAGGAATGTTATCCTTGCCCTTGAACACGCCTACCACGGCGATACCTTCAAGGCAATGGAGGTAGGGGACGACGAGGATTACCATTTTGCATTCGGCAGCAGAAACGAGAAGAAAAAGGGCGTAATTCATATCCCCACGGAGATACCTGCTCTGGAAAAAGCTTTTGAGGAGCATGGGGACAGCCTTAGCTGCTTTATTGTTGAGCCGCTGCTCCAGGGCGCAGGGGGAATGAGAATGTATGACGTTTCATTCCTAAAAAGAGCGAGGGAGCTGTGCGACAAGCATGATGTCCTGCTCATCTTCGACGAGGTCGCCACAGGCTTTGGCAGAACGGGCAACCGCTTTGTTGCAGACCTTGTTCTGCCCGATATCCTTGTTCTGGGAAAGGCGCTTACGGGAGGATATATCGGTCATGCCGCAACCGTCGCAAACAAAAAGGTTTTTGACGGCTTTTACAGCGACGACCCCACTCATGCATTCATGCACGGTCCCACATTTATGGGAAACGCACTTGCATGCAGCGTTGCTCTCAGGTCGATAGAGCTTTTTGAAGATGAAAATTACATGGCTAAAATAAAGCATATCGAAGAGGTCTTCGCAGTAGCGGCAAAGAGCTTTTCCGACGAACGGATAAAAGATGTAAGATACATGGGAGGCTGCTTCTGCATCGAGGTCAAGGACAGAAAGACCCTTGACGGCTTCAAAAAATTCGCATATGATAACGGCGTCTTTTCAAGACCCTTCCTCAATTATATGTATGCAATGGTGCCCTATGTCATAAACGATGGGGAGCTTGAACAAATAATCTCCGTGATGAAAAAATGGTTTGAAATGTAATAGCGGCGTTGACAAAATATGCTCGGAAGTGGTATAATTGACCGTAGAAAATAATTTTTTGCGGGAGATGTCGGAAATGCCGAAAAATCATTATAAGATAGTCCTTGATCTTGAATTCAATCCCATAAGGATACCCGAACTGCGTGAATATGCCCGTCACGAGATAATCGAGATAGGCGCCGTAAAGCTTAATGACGGCCTTGAAATAGTGGGCGAATTTGACGAATATATCAAGCCGCAGCATAATATTATCGAACCGAAGATAACATCTATAACGGGGATTACCGACGAAAAGCTTGAAGGCTGCGGAGATTTCGGCACGGTGATGTACAAGTTCATGGAATGGATAGGGGACGAGCCTTTCAGCCTGTACTCGTGGAGTATGTCCGACCGTGACGTTATGCTGAACGAGATAGACCTGAAATATCCCGACGATGTAAATTATGACCGCTTTTTCGTCCATTGGATTGACCTGCAAAAAATATATCAGCGCATGATGGGCTTTTCAAAATCCATGGGACTTACAAACGCTCTGGGAACGCTGAAAATTTATTTTGACGGAACCGAGCACGGCGCTCTTGCGGACGCAAAAAACACCGCCGAGGTCATGAGATTCATAACCGACAGGGAGAAGATGGACAATATCAAGCATAGTTCAGGGGTTACATATAACAACACGTCTTCAAGCGGATTTACAATGGGCAATCTGTTTGCGACCTGCATTAAAAAGAAGCCGCACAGTTGATAATATCTTAAAAAATTTACGGGAGCTTTTCTGCGAATGAAAAGCTCCCGTTTTTGTTATTTATCCTCGTCCTTGTGCTCGTAGGGATAATCCGCAGGCTCGTACTTTGCAAACAAACGGCGCTCCGTGCCGATCTCTCCTTCAATTGTATAGGTAACGGAGAGGGTCATTCCCTCGTCTGTCGTTTCCTTTTTTATCTGCTTGTCGGTTATCACTCCGCCGCTGTCCGATAGAAGATCCTGCTCATATCGGGCGATCTTTTCATGGAGCAGTTCTTCGGTTTCCGCCTCGCTCCGTATTACCTCCTCGCTTCTGAGAAGGGTGTAGTGCATATCTATCACCGAGAGCGGAAATGTGATATTATTAAGGGTAACAGGCTTTTCCTCCTCGTAATATTCATACTGACCGCCTATCTTTGCGCCAAAGTCAAGAGGTATCCTCATATTGAAAAAACGTAGGCACCGTCTGCATATCTCCTCGTCGGGGACAAGCTCTTCGGTGACGAAATTCTGAGAAAAGGTCATCTTTTCGGTGTAGACTCCCGTTATCTCCGCAATGGAATGGACATAGTAGCTCCTGCCGTATTTTGTGTCAACGGTGCCGCTTACGATAACGTCCCCCTTTTTTACACCGTCACCTACCATTGCTTCAAGCATACCGCTGTAGACCTTGACGTTTTTTATCTGAGCGTCATGGGCGGCAACTATGTTGCAGGGGGAGTTTTTATGCTCCATCTGCGGCTTTTCCGTTATCTCGCTTACCTCCACCACGACCCTGCTGCCCGTGTTCCGTATACCTATCCATGAGATGCCGTCCTCCATTCCCACTATCTCCTGTTCCGCACGGCGGAGATCGACATCGGAAAGACTGCTCCCCGTGTAGATGCCGCAGTCTTTGAGAAGTGATAATATCCTGCTGTCGGGAAGAGCTTCGTTGCCGCTTATCTCTATTATCATGCATCTGTCGGACAAAAAGGATATCATGACAACAGCGGCGGCAAGTCCGATAAGAAAGCCGAATCGGAGATGAAAGGGCTTTGTGCTGTAAAAAACGCCCTGCTTGTCGGTTATTTCGACGGTCAGCCGCTGTTTTTCACTCAGCTCGGAAAGCAGCTCGAAATCCTTTCTTCGGGTGTAGCCGTAAAGCTTGTCATGCTTTACAGACAGCCCGTAAAAATGCACTCCGTTTCCTCTAAGGGTATTTATCAGCTTTCCGAAATCGGGTATCATGCTTTCCGAAAAAATGCAGAAGCCGACCCTGTTTTTCAGTCTGTAAAGCTTCATATGTATCATTCCTTTATCAGTGGAGTTCGACTGACGAAATAATTCCTCTCACGGCGATACCGTTTGTGTTGTAGTCGGACAGCCGAAGACCGCTGCCCCATACCTCTATTATAAGTCCCCCTGCCGTTTTGACCTTAAGATAAATGTCGTTATATTCCATGATGCGCTTGCAGTTTTCTATCTCAACATATTCCTTTCCGCATATGGTTATCTGAGAATCAAGGCGCATAGGCTGAATGATAAATTCTTTTTCCATGCCGTGAAAAATCCTTTCATATTGTTTATTTGACCTGTATATTATTATATTAAAACACTCTGTGCAATATGATTACCTGTCGGAAAGGACGGAGAATAAATGAAAGCGGCATTCGGGAAAAAATACGGAGTATATTTAGGGGCGGCGGCTGTGATATGGCTTGGCTTTATGCTGATATATGCAGGGAAAGATGTTGCCGCCGCAGTGTCGGAATCGGTGAAAAGCTGTCTGAATGTGATAATACCGTCCCTTTTTGCCTTTACGGTCGTTTCCGCTCTGCTGATATCGTCGGATATATATAAGGCGGCGGCAAAGCCTTTCGGACTTATTTCAAGGTATATTTTCAGGCTGCCCGAAGAGCATTTTCCCGTGTTCCTTATAAGTCAGCTTGCAGGCTATCCTATCGGCGCAAGCCTTGTTTCCGCTCTTCGGGAGCAGGATAAGATAAGTGAGAGAGAAGCTTCGGATATGCTTAAATTCTGTATCGCTCCCGGTCCTGCATTTATTTACGGGGCAGCCTGCGCCATAGTGCCCGATTGTCCTAAAATTTGGCTGTGTATGTTTCTTTCGGTCATCGGAGCAAATTTTGTCATACTCCTTATTACAGCGCCCTTTCATAAACTGCCGCCCAAGTCCGTACATAAAACAGAGATACATCTTTCGGCGGAGGATTTTACGGCTGCGGTGTCGAAAGGCTCTGCTTCCATGCTGATGATATGCTCGATGATAATATTCATGGCTGCCCTGACCGCCTGCATTGGAAAAACAGGTATTATCAGACATCTTGCCGTGGGCATGGGAAAGCTTTTCGGCGCTGACCCGTCTGTCTGTTACGGGGAGATAAAAAGCTTCCTTGAGATAAGCTGTGTCTGTTCCCTCGGAGGCGGCTTGTCCTCCGTCCCTGCCGCTTCGGCGCTCCTTGCCTTCGGAGGGATATGCGTCTATATGCAGATAAGAGCGGTCTGCGGAAAGCTTATCGCTCCCCGTGGGATACTGCTTTTTAGGTTTGCAGCGGCGGTGACGGCGTTTTTTATCTCAAAGCTTATCATGTACCGCTTTGTAACGGTCAGAGTGGTGGCAGTATCGGCGGAGGTTGCGGGAGTACGTCCGTGGTATGGTAATGTTGCACCAATATGCTCAATATTTTTGTTGATTATGACGATTTTGTTATTATCTCAAAAAACTATGGTAAAATCCGAAAAAATATGATATAATATAAAAAATAAAAATGTTTATATATTTCTGTTTTTATATTTAATTGAAATATAAATAATTCTATTATGATACAGTGTATAATACAGAAAGGAATGTTTATATGGCTAAAAAGAAATATTTCGGTAATGATATTCCCCCTCAGTGTCAGTACTGCGCTTTCGGCGTAAGAGCTAAGGACGGAGGAAAGGTTCTTTGCGAAAAGAGAGGACTTGTAAGCGGCGACGCTTCATGTCCGAAGTTTTCTTACTCGCCCCTTAAAAGGATCCCTGTAAAGCAGTTACATATTCCCGGCAACTTTGACGATGAATAATTATAACACTGTTTTCGGCGGATTTACTTTTGTAATTTGAGATATACCGAAAAGCAAAAAGAGTGAACGTCCGTTTTGTGCGAATGTTCACTCTTTTTTTATCGGTCATTCAAGGGGCACGATAGATGTAATGTTTCCGCTGTAGGCTTCGTATTCGCCGATGCTGCCCATGAGCCTTACAAAGGAGTCAAGGCGCTCGGTGTCAACGATAAACTCTACCATGTCGCCGCTGCCTTCCCACAGCTCTACATATCTGTTGGATGGGTCGGTGTCCGAATCCGCTTTTATGTCGGCGGTTATGGCGGTAAATGTATTTCCCGAATCGAGGGTTATCTCAAAGCGCTTTCCGCAGCTGTCGGCGTATGCCGTTCCGAGAGCGACGCAGACATCGCCGTCTATCCGTCTGATACCCTGAGGATCGGTGTATGCCTCCTGCTGCATATCGTATTGGACCGAGGAGGTGTCGGTTATCTTCCTGTAATCCATGTAGGTCTTGAAATCGGTATCGACCTTTGGGAGAGGGAGGGAAGCCGTGATGTATTCCTCGCTCGAAACGACGGGGGCTGACAGGCAGATCGCCGTGACCGCTGCAATAAATCCCTTTATACGCATGATTTTGACCATTCCTTTCCGTAATTTGCAGACCACGGTCGAGTGCAGCCAATAAAATTATGCGGCTGAACTTTATTCGTGACATGCTTGTGGCATCAATGAAAAAAGATGTATCTCCTTGTGTTTTCAGAGTTTAGCAGAAGCGGCGTGAGCGGAAAGTCGAAAGATGTCTGCCCGATAAATAATCGTCTTAAAAGACAAATCTGCAATAGCATGCGCATAAAAATTTCGTTTATTCTAACAGGTATATTTTGTAGGTTTTCGGGCATGAAAATTTGGCATTGATTTTGGAAAAATGCTTGACAAGCCGGAAAAAATGTGATATTATATTAAATAGGAATTATTATTAATAAGGAATGATTATTATTAATAAGCGCAATACTGTTCAGAAGACTATGATACTGAATGCTGTCAGATCAATATGCAGTCACCCCACTGCCGAAGAGATCTATGACATTATATCAAAGCAGTATCCCGGAATAAGCAAAAGTACGGTTTACAGGAATCTGAATCAGCTTGCCGATGACGGCGTTATATTAAAGGTCGAAGTCGCAAACGCTCCCGACAGGTTTGACAGTAAAAATTATAATCACAGTCATATGAAATGCCTCGGCTGCGGAAGAGTTTTCGATTATGAAACCGACAGCGTGATATCCGAGCTGCCTGTCGGCGGGGAGGAGGCGAGCGGTTTCAGGATAACGGGTTATGAGCTTGTTTTCAGCGGATATTGCAGAGAATGCTCCGAAAAAACAGGTGAAGATAAAATAACGAATTGATTCAGGGAAAGGAATGTGAACTATGGATAATTCAGCGCTCTATAAGATAGGATACGGACTTTATGTTCTTACCGCAAGGGACGGTGAGAAGGACAACGGCTGCATAACGAATACTCTTATGCAGATAACCTCCAATCCGCTTACGGCTGTAATTGCGGTAAACAAGCAGAATTTTACTCATGATCTTATCATGAAAACAAGGGAATTCAACGTTTCGGTGCTGACCACCGGGACTCCATTCGAGGTTTTCAAGCAGTTCGGATTTCAGTCGGGACGGGATACGGATAAATTCGAGGGAGTATCCTATGCAAAACGTGCGGAAAACGGAATAATGTATATTTCCGACTACTCAAATGCATATTTTTTGTTTAAGGTCACTCAGACTGCGGATTTCGGAACACATACGCTGTTTACGGCGGAAATTACCGACGCTAAGGTCCTTTCCGATAAGGAATCGGTGACATACAGCTATTATCAGGCGCATATCAAGCCGAAAAAGAGCGCTCCTGCAAAGGTCAAGGGTTGGCAGTGCACGATCTGCGGATATATTTACGAGGGAGAAGAGCTTCCTCCCGACTTTGTATGTCCGCTCTGCAAGCACGGAGCAGCTGATTTTGTAAGGCTTGAAGATAAATCAAATGATGAAAAGGAGAATACATCTATGAATTTAAAAGGAACAAAGACCGAAAAGAACCTTCAGACTGCTTTTGCAGGTGAATCTCAGGCGAGAAACAAGTACACATATTTTGCTTCCGTTGCCAAGAAGGAAGGCTATGAGCAGATCGCAGAGATATTCCTCAAGACCGCCGAAAACGAAAAGGAGCACGCAAAGCTCTGGTTCAAGGCTCTGGGCGAGCTGAACGATACGGCTAAGAACCTGCTTGCAGCAGCAGAGGGCGAGAACTATGAGTGGACCGATATGTATGATACATTTGCAAAGGAAGCTGAGGAAGAAGGCTTCACAGCTCTTGCAGCTCAGTTCAGAGCAGTAGGACAGATCGAAAAGGCTCACGAGGAAAGATACCGTGCACTTCTTAATAATGTGGAAATGCAGAAGGTATTTGAAAAGTCCGAGGAAACAATGTGGGAATGCCGCAACTGCGGACATCTTGTTATCGGCAAGAAGGCACCTCAGGTATGTCCTGTTTGTATGCATCCACAGAGTTTCTTTGAGGTAAGAAAAGAAAACTATTGATCGTTTGACCGATCATCTTTGCCCGAACGGTTATACTGTTCGGGCATTTTAATTTGTATATGTTGTGCACCTTGCCGCAATATGACGAAAAACGACAAAAACAAACCGACAACATCACCAAACCCGAAAAAATATCAAAAAAGTCCTTGACAAAGCAAAAATAATATGA
>JBJERW010000015.1:0-3513 GCA_051882475.1 Huintestinicola sp.
CCGCCCATTGTTACCCATGCAACCTCGGGAGCAAAGCCCTCAACGTGGTCCTTTTCCTTCTGGAGCAGGCTTTCGGGAATAAACATAGGCATGCATACATTCTCGTGACCCGTTGCCTTGAACATTCCGTCAAGAATATGCTGGATATTCTCCCAGATAGCGTAGCCGTAGGGTCTGATGACCATGCAGCCCTTTACGCTTGTGTATTCGATAAGCTCTGCCTTCTTGCAGATATCGGTGTACCATTTTGCAAAATCCTCCTCCATAGAGGTGATAGCGTCAACCATTTTTTCCTTAGCCATTTTCATTTCCATCCTTTTTATTTTCATCAAGGGAGTCATCAAGATTAAGCTCTCCCTCGTATATATCGTATACCTTGTAATTTTCGGGTGATATCACACCATTGCTGTCCTCCACCCTTGCGGGACTCGGTTCGGCGTCGTTATTTTCGGGAACGTCCCCGTTTCCGTCCGAAGGTTTTATCACCCTGCCGAACAGCCTGTCAACGAACGCAGCGATGCTTCTCGATTTTTCCGCAATGATATAAATAAGCACCATTGCAATAATGCCCATGCACACATTGAACGCCGCAGACGCATAATTGATACCGCCGCTCTCCTCGGACACTGTAGCATTCACTGCTGCGGTTTCCGTTTCGGACACTATCTCTCCGTTAACGCTCTCCACGATGCCGCCTCCCTTCAATAATCGGTTATACATAAACATTATACCACATAGTTGAACGGTTTTCAAGTACATTTTTCCGATGAACACATAAAATTAAGAAGGTGCCTTGCATTTGATATTTTGCACAAAATCTGATATATCTTTTCATACGCTCTCTCTTTTTTGCCCAAAAGATTTTCTCTGAATTGTTCAAATTGCTAAATTGTTCTTGCCTCCGTTGACTTTATTAGTTATTTGTGCTATAAATATTATAAGCAAAAACGAGTTCGGGTGGTTGGTATTGTATATTATTATGCAAACGTTTACAAAATCTTCTGCCCGAGAGAATTAAGCATAATTACATAATTACACAAGTCCGAAAGGCTCAGATGTTTTTAGGAGGAATACGACAAATGAACTATAAGAAGATTATTGCAGCCTCAATGGCTCTCACAATGACAGCTTCGCTGACAGCATGCGGAGGTTCAGACGATACATCATCCGAAGCTACCGCAAATGACGTAACCACTACCTCAGCAACCGAATGGACAGGCGACAACATCTCCGTTGAAGCTCTTGATGAAACCGTAGATGTTGACATCAGCGGTCAGAAGCTGAGATGGCTGGGTATCTACGACCTCAACCCCACAAACGATTCTCCCGAAAGAAGCCCCGAGCTTGCCCTTTTTGAGGACACCTACGGCGCTTCAATCGAATATATCCCCACCACAAGCGATAAGAGATTCGACGACCTTGCAACATCTATCCTCGGCGGCACATCACCCGATATCTTCGCATATGAGTGGAGAACCTTCCCCTACGATATTTCCAAGGGTCAGTATCAGTCTGTAGACTCCCTTATCAACTGGGACGATCCCAAGTGGGCTGACGTTAAGGATACTGCCGACAAGTTCATCTACAACGGCGAACATTACATAGCTCCTCTCGGCTACAGCTTCAACGATACTCAGGTGCTCATGTACAACAAGACAACTATCGAAAACGAAGGCTTTGACGATCCCTATGAGCTTTACCTCAACGGTGAATGGGATTGGAACAGATTTGTTGACATGATGAAGACCTTCGTTGAAAACGGAGATTCCGAAAGATTCGGCATCGCAGGCTGGTGGTCAAACGCATTCGTTTACACAGCAGGCGAAACAATGGTCACATATGACGGCACGACCTTCGGCAACAACCTCAGAAGCGCAAAGATCGAAAAGGCTCAGGCAGTTCTTCAGGACATCTTCAAGAGCAACCTTATCAAGCGTGGCTGGGTAGGCGGCGAATCCGCATTTACCGATGATTCGATCCTCTTCTACGGCATGGGCACATGGGCATACAATGCAGCAGCGCTCTCCCGTCCCGATGATGTTATCCAGATCGTTCCTTTCCCCAAGGATCCCGATTCCGATGAATATTTTGTTTCCAACAAGGTATTTGCATATATGTGGGTCAAGGGCTCCGAAAACGGCGACTGCGTAAAGGCATGGTTCGACTGCAACAGAACAGTAAACTTTGACGAAAAATACACAGAAGCCACAAAAGAAAAGTTCCTCTCCAACAACGAGGGCTGGACAAGCGAAATGTACGATATCGCTATGAATTTCTATGACGACACCAAGTTCACACAGGCATACGACTACGGCTACGGCCTCAGCACATACATGAGCGATACACTTATGACTGTTCTTTACGAGGGCATCGCAAACGAGCAGTTTGAAGACTGGGTACAGGCTCGTGAAGAATACTACGACATCGTAGGCGAAGAGATCGCTGTATATAATAACTAAGTTCGGGTCATAATATTAATCAGCCTCCATTTTTATAGTAAAAGACATTAAAATTTCTACATTCGGCTCCGCAAAAATTTGCATTTATGATTTTTGCGGAAGCCGAATGTCAAGAAATATATGTCGTTTACTATATTTTCATTTTTCATACGAACATCGGGCGTCCTCCGCAAAAGAGGGCGCCCGATGTTTTCATATTGCCTGTTATAATACCGCTCCGCTCAAACCGCAACCTCAAATTTGATATCCTCGGTATGGTAACGGTAATCTTCCAAAGTAAAGCTGTCAGCCGTGAACTTGTAAAAATCGTCCACCGCAGGGTCAAGGGAGAATTTCGGAGCAGGATAGCCTTCCTTCTCCGCAAGCTCCTTTACAATGGGGATATGCCTGTCGTAAATATGAGCGTCCGCAATAACGTGCACAAGCTCTCCTGCCTTTAATCCGCTGACCTGAGCAAACATATGCACAAGCACCGCATACTGACATATGTTCCAGTTGTTTGCGGCAAGCATATCCTGAGAACGCTGATTCAGAACAGCGTTGAGCCTGTCCCCCGTCACATTGAAGGTCATGCTGTAAGCGCAGGGATAAAGCCGCATTTCCGAAAGGTCATGGTGATTGTAGATGTTTGTAAGGATACGCCTGCTTGCGGGATTGTGTTTCAAGTCATAAAGCACCCTGTCCACTTGGTCAAACTCCCCTTCGGGATATTTGTGCTTTATCCCCAGCTGATAGCCGTAAGCCTTTCCGATAGAGCCGTTTTCGTCCGCCCAGCTGTCCCAGATATGAGCGTCAAGGTCATGGATATTGTTGGATTTTTTCTGCCATATCCACAAAAGCTCCTTGACCGCAGTTTTAAGGTAAGTCCGTCTGAGGGTCATTATGGGAAACTCCTTTGAAAGGTCATACCTGTTAACAAGACCGAATTTTTTGACAGTATGAGCAGGAGTTCCGTCCGCCCACCTTGGTCTGACCTCGCAGTCGGTATCGTAATATCCCTCGTTCAGGATAGTTTTTATATTTTCCTTGAATATCTCGTCAGCATAGCTCATAG
>JBJERW010000016.1:0-15732 GCA_051882475.1 Huintestinicola sp.
CGGATTTCGTCAGCGGGGCAAGCAGAAAATTCAATAGTTAATTGGGGGAGCAATATATATAAGCCGATGCCGAACGCATTGGCTTATAGCTTTTTATATCATTCGGAAAGGACTGGGGAATAAATGGATTTTGACGAGCTTGCAGGACGTGAAATGCCCCACAGCGTGGAAGCTGAGCAGACCGTTCTGGGTGCAGTGCTCATGGACCCCGAGCTTATTTCGGCGGTAATGGAACACGTCAGCCCCGACAGCTTTTACGTTTCAAAGCACAGGGAGCTTTTCTCCATAATCATACGCCAGTTTACGCTGGGCGTTGATTCGGATATAGTTACCGTGGTGGACGAGGCTGTAAGAGAAGGGATATTTGAAAGCTCCGCTGCCGGCAAGGAGTACATTGCGGCAATAATGCAGGGCGTTCCCACCCTTGCGAATATCGAAAGCTACTGCCGCATCGTTGAGGAAAAATTCAATCTCCGTTCGCTGATAACCGCCGCTTCGGATATCATCAGAAACTGTACCGAGGGCACAGAGCCTGCCTCCGTACTGCTCGATTCGGCGGAGCAGATGATATACGATATCCGTCAGGGCAGGGAAGTAAACGGTCTTGTGAAGATGGACGAGGTGCTTATCGAAACCTACGATCATCTGGGACGTATATCCGGTGAGGACAAGGAAAAGTACAGAGGTTCAAAGACAGGCTTTTCGGGACTTGATACCGTTATCAGCGGACTGAACAAGTCCGACCTGCTCATTCTTGCTGCACGTCCGGGTATGGGAAAGACCTCCTTTGCCCTTAACGTTGCCGCAAATGTTGCAAGATACAATCCCGAAAGAGAAGTCGTAATTTTCTCGCTGGAAATGTCCAAGGAGCAGCTTGCCATGCGTATGCTCTCCGCAGAAAGCCTTGTTTCAAGCGATCACCTTATCAAGGGAAATATCGACAGCAAGGACTGGGAGAAGCTTGCGGTGGGCGCAGACAGGCTTTCCGCCATGAATCTGTACCTTGATGACACGGCAGGAATAACCGTGGTGCAGATGAAGGCGAAGCTGAGAAGGCTCAAAAACGTGGGACTTGTTATCATAGATTATCTTCAGCTGATGAATTCGGGAAAGCGTGCGGAAAACCGTGTTAACGAGATTTCCGAGATAACAAGACAGCTCAAGCTTATGGCGAAGGAGCTGAACGTTCCCGTTATCACCCTTTCACAGCTTTCGAGAGCGGTAGAATCGAGAACCGACAAGCGTCCCATGCTTTCCGACCTGCGTGAATCGGGTTCGATCGAGCAGGACGCCGATATCGTTATGTTTTTGTACCGTGACGGCTATTACAACAAGGACAAGACAGAGGACGTAAATCTTGCCGAATGTATCGTTGCAAAGAACCGTCACGGTGAAACGGGAACGGTAAATATGCGCTGGAACGGTCAGTACACCTTGTTCCTCAGTGAGGATAACCGTCCCGTCCCTGCGGAAAGATAAGAGGGTGCTTGAATGTCTGCCGATGTTTATACGGCTGTAAAGAAAACGGTTTGGGGACATAATATGATACTTTGCGGAGAAGAGGTCGCCGCAGGACTTTCGGGAGGAGCGGACAGCGTATGCCTGCTCATCTGCCTGAACAGACTTTCGGAGGAGATAGGCTTCAAGCTCAGAGCGGTCCATGTGAACCACTGCCTGAGAGGAGCTGAGAGCGACGGGGACGAGCTGTTCTGTCAAAAGCTCTGCGAAGGGCTGAACATTCCCTTTGACTCGGAGCGTGTGGACGTAAAAAAATACGCCGCAGAAAGGGGAATGTCCGACGAGGAGGCTGCAAGAGAGCTTCGCTACGGCGTTTTCGGGAGGATATCCCGAAAATACGGCTGCAAAATAGCTACGGCGCACAATCTCTGCGATGCGGGGGAAACGGTCATATTCAACGCCGCAAGAGGAACGGGAATAAAGGGACTTTGCGGCATACCCTATGTCAGGGGGAATATCATAAGACCGCTCCTTGACGTTTCAAGGGCGGATATCGAGGATTTCCTGCGCAGTATCGGACAGGACTATGTTACCGACAGCACGAACCTTTCCGACGATTATTCAAGAAACCTTATAAGGCACCGTGTCATACCCGTTCTTGAACAGATAAACGGCAGATTTCACGAATCCATGCTCAGACTCAGGCAGAGCGCTTCGGAGGACGAGGAGTTCTTTTCCGACTATCTGAAAAAGCTCTCCCCCGACGATATATACCGTCAGCTGCCTGCCGTGAGAAAGCGCTATATCAGAGATGTTCTGACGGAAAAGGGGATATCCGTCAGCGCCGACAGGCTTAATATCCTTGACGAGATGATGATATCAAGCTTTGACCGTCAGAGAAGATATGAGCTTTCGGGCAGCTGTTTTGCGGTGTTCCGCAATGGCGTAATGACTGTGGAGAGTATTCTGCCCACCGAAGAAATAAGCGTTTCTTACAATGTGAACCTCCGTGAAGACTGTGAAATAAATGTTTGCGAATTTGATAAAACTGTGATTATTTCGGGGATAAAATATGAGAAATCCTATCAAAGCGGCATTATTAATAAAAAATTAACAAATAGCCTCGGAAATTATGATAAAATACAAGGTGCTGTTATATTAAGAAACAAACAAAGCGGAGATATCATTCAGCTGAAAGGAAGAAATTTTCATACAAAGCTGAAAAAATATTACAACAGCCTGGGGCTTTCCGCCGAGGAGCGCCGAAGCGCCCTTGTTATGGAGGACGGCGCAGGACTTGTCTGGTCGGAATACGGCGGTTTTTCCGAGCGTATTGCCGCCTGCGAGGGCGACAGGACGGACAGCCTGTTTTCGGCTGAGGTTGTAATATCGTCCGAAACGGGGAAAGGAAACAGTGTTATGAAGGATACGGCTTTAAAGGAAAGTGCCGATAGGTACGGCTATAAGCATATAAAGCGTGTTCTGCTCTCCGAGGAGGAGATCCGTGAGGGAGTAAAGCGTGCAGCCGGGGATATTACCGAAAAGTACAGCGGAAAGCCGCTGCTGCTTGTGAGCATATTAAAGGGCGCTTTTGTTTTTATGGCAGATCTCTGCCGTGAGGTAAAGATACCCTGTGAGATAGGCTTTATGGCGTGCGAAAGCTACGGAGCTTCAAGCGTTTCAAGCGGCGATGTTAATATAACCCTTGACCTGAAGCAGGATATATCAAAGTATCACGTTGTTATCGTGGAGGATATCGTTGATTCGGGAAGGACACTTTCTCTGATAGCTGAAAAGCTCAGGCAGAGAGATCCTCTTTCCCTTAAAGTATATACGCTTCTTGACAAGCCTGAGAGGCGTGTCGTTGATTTTCATGCCGATTATTCGGTTTTTACAGTGCCCGATCTTTTTGTTGTGGGCTACGGTCTTGATTACAGCGAGCAGTTCCGGAATCTGCCGTATATTGCCGAGGCAGAGATATAAAAGGCTCATATTTTAACGGTTAACACCGAGTAAGGATGGTCAAAACAGATGAACAAAAAAAGCAGCGGATTATTTATTTACATTATTATTGCTGTTGTACTGATGTTCTCGATAGTGTATTTTCTGAGACAGTCCGCACAGCCGCAGGCAGAATATTCCTATTCGGAGATAATGTCCTATTTCGACAATTATCAGGTTTCGGAATATGATTTTGACTTAGGCACGGGCGAGCTGAATATGACTGTTAACGAGGACGGACAAACCAAGGAGATAAGCTACACCGTTCCGAACGTAAGCGTGTTCGTCGAAGAGATACAGTACGGCGAAAACAACTACCGCAAGAATTACAACGAGCTTCACCCCGACGCTCCTCTTGCGCAGGAATATTATAAGATACAGGACAATTCATGGCTTTACAATCTTCTGCCCTCCCTTATAATCCTTGTGCTCATGGTAACGCTGTTCTTCTTCATGATGCGTCAGGCAGGCGGCGGAAGCAAGATGAGCAACTTCGGCAAGGCTAATATCAAGAATCAGTCCAAGAAGAAAAACACCTTTGCGGATGTTGCAGGTGCCGACGAGGAAAAGCAGGAGCTTTCCGAGATCGTCGATTTCCTTAAGAACCCGAAAAAGTATAACGACATCGGCGCAAGAATACCTAAGGGCGTTCTTATGATGGGCCCTCCGGGTACAGGTAAGACACTTCTTGCAAAAGCGGTCGCAGGAGAAGCAGGAGTTCCCTTCTTCTCAATTTCCGGCTCGGACTTCGTTGAAATGTTCGTCGGCGTGGGCGCTTCACGTGTAAGAGATCTTTTTGAAACCGCAAAGAAAAACGCTCCTGCTATAATCTTCATCGACGAGATCGACGCAGTGGGACGTCAGAGAGGCGCAGGCCTCGGAGGCGGTCACGACGAGCGTGAACAGACCCTTAACCAGCTCCTTGTTGAAATGGACGGTTTTGAGGGCAACGAGGGCGTAATTGTTATCGCTGCCACAAACAGACGTGATATTCTCGACCCCGCTCTTTTAAGACCCGGACGTTTTGACCGTGAGGTCATGGTAAATTACCCCGATGTCAAGGGCAGAGAGGCTATCCTCAAGGTTCACGCAAAGAACAAGCCACTTGCTCCCGACGTTGACCTTAACGTAATTGCAAAGACAACTCAGTTCTTCACGGGCGCAGACCTTGAAAACCTTCTCAACGAAGCAGCTCTCCTTGCTGCAAGACACAACCGCAAGGCTATTACCGAGGAGGATATCGAAGAGGCAACTCTGAAGGTCATCGCAGGACCCGAAAAGAAATCCGCTCTCGTTACCGACCGTGACAAGAGGATAACCGCTTTCCACGAAGCAGGTCATGCGGTTGCGGCGTTCTATCTCCCCGAATGTGAAAAGGTTCATCAGGTAACCACCATTCAGAGAGGTCAGGCGGCAGGTATGACGGTCACAAGACCCGATACCGACGACAGCCACGTTAACAAGAACAAGCTTTATCAGCGTATCGTCATGACCATGGGCGGACGTGTTGCCGAGGCTATCTCCTTCCCCGATGTATGCACAGGCGCTTCGGGCGATATCCAGCAGGCGACAAAATCCGCTACCGCAATGGTAACGAAGTACGGCTTCTCCGAGAAGCTTGGTCCTGTTCTCTACGGCAGCGACCATGACGAGGTGTTCCTCGGCAGAGATTTCGGAAACTCCAGAAGCTACAGCGAGGAAACAGCGGCTATTATCGACAGCGAGGTAAAGCGCATAATCACCGAAGCCTACAGCGAGTGCGAAAAGCTTCTCAGGCTTCATCAGGATAAGCTCAACGAGCTTGCCGAATATCTTATCGAATATGAAAAGATCGACGGCCCCGATTTTGAAAAGCTCATGAACGGTACTCTTGAATATACTCTCCCCTCAAAGGACGGCGAAAAGAAGGAAGAATCTTCCGACGATGCTGCTGCCGAAGGCGACAAGCCCGAAGCTTCCGCTGAGGAAAACGGAAAAACCGAAGAATAAATAATAACAGACCTTTATCAAAACGCCTTTCTCGGGCATATCATAATGTATGATATGTTCGGGGAGGCGGTTTTTTTATGGAATATATGCTGCTGTTTATGCTGATAGTCTTCGGTGCGGCGGCTCTGCTTGAAAGCATTTTCAGCTTTGCGGCTCTGAGAAGAGCTTACGAGAGAAGAATGAAGTCTGCGGCGCTTTTTATTCCCGTAACGCCCCGTACCTCCGATATAGAATACATTCTCCGTGAAACGCTGAAAATGGCTGAAAATTATGACATAAGCTGCCGCATTATCCTGTTTGATATGGGAGCGGACAGCGAAACTCTGGAAATATGCCGAAAATTTGCGGAGGAGCATGAGATATTCGAGCTGTGCAGCGGAAGCGAGGTCTTTGAGGCGGAAAAGCTGTTGCAATTTCTGTGATATTGTGGTATAATTTTTAGGAAAACACTGATTAAATCGTTTCGCATTGATCAGCTTTTCCTTAGAAAAAGCAAAGCGTTGAAAGGATCGTCACAGCCTATGGACAGCACTGATCTTATTCATATTGAGGGGACGGTTGAAACCGTTTTGTTTTCAAACGAGCAGAACGGTTATATCGTTCTCGACCTTGACACGGGGGGAGATTATGTTACCGTGGTGGGGGAGCTTGGAAATATCGAAGAGGGCGAGGAGCTGCGGCTGACGGGAAAGTATGTCACCCACCCCAAATTCGGCGCTCAGTTTCGGGCGGAGGTATGCGAAAGAAAGCTCCCCGCAACAGCGTCCGCCATACTGAAATATCTGTCGTCGGGAGTTGTCAAGGGGATAGGTCCTACCCTTGCAAAAAGGCTTGTGGAGGAGTTCGGAGAGAACACCCTCGACGTGATCGAAAATTCTCCCGAAGAGCTTGTAAAGGTCAAGGGAATGTCCGCCAAAAAGGCGGAGGAGATCAATATGGAGTTCAAGCGGATATTCGGTATCCGTGCTCTGATGATATTCCTCGGCGGCTTCGGCGTTATGCCCTCGGCGGCGGTAAGCGCATGGAAAAGGTGGGGACAGTTTGCGGTGGAGGTCATCAAGGCAAACCCATATGTCCTTTGCGAAAACGGTATCGACCTTGATTTTTCCAAGGCGGAGGAAATGGCTGAAAGGCTTGAAATACCAAAGGAAAGCCCCGGACGGATAAGGGCAGGGGTAATTTATATCCTTACAAGAAACACGCTGAACGGTCATACTTGTCTGCCTGCGGACAGGCTTAAAAAGACTGCTCTGGAGCTTCTCGGTATTTCCGAGGAAATATATGACGATTGTATACAGGAGGAGCTTTCCGAGGGAAATTTGTGCGAATATGTTAAGCATGACCGAAGCTTTATTTACCTTGCGGAATTTTTCCGTGCGGAGCAGTACATATGCTCACGGTTATCGGTCATGAACGACTGCTTCAAGGATTCGGGAACGGATTACACGAAGCTTATAGATGTTGAGGAAAAAACGAAAATAATCACCTATGCCGACAAGCAGAGGGAGGCTATCTCTCTTGCCCTTTCAAAGGGCTTTCTTATCCTCACGGGAGGCCCCGGAACGGGAAAGACAACTACTCTCAAAGCCATAATATCCCTCTACGAGCAGAGGGGAATGAAGGTCATGATAGCCGCTCCGACGGGGCGTGCCGCCAAGAGGATATCCGACCTTACGGGATATCCCGCAAAGACCATTCACCGTATGCTGGAGGTCGCCTTTGACAATACGGGTCAGCTGAAATTCAAGCACAACGAAAATGACCCCGTCCCATGCGATGTTATGATAATCGACGAGATGTCAATGGTGGACACGCTGCTCTTTGAAGCGCTGCTCAGGGGGCTGAAGCTTTCCTGCCGACTGATAATGGTAGGGGACAGCGACCAGCTGCCGTCGGTGGGCGCAGGAAATCTGCTGAAGGATATGATAGACAGCCGAATGCTGACGGTAGTTCAGTTGAATGAAATATTCCGTCAGGCTCAGCAGAGCTGTATCATTACCAACGCCCACAAGATAGTAAGCGGCACAGACCCCGACCTTTCACGGAAGGACAGCGACTTTTTCTTCATGCAGCGGCTTGACAGTGCCGAAGCTGCTCTGACCGTTACGGAGCTTTGCGTAACAAGACTGCCCGACGCCTACGGATATTCCCCCACGGAGGATATACAGGTGCTCTGTCCGTCAAGAAAGGGCGTTCTCGGCTCGGTGGAGCTGAACAAGGTCTTGCAGCGAAGGATAAATCCCCCCTCACCCGACAAGGCGGAGGTCAAGGGAATGCTTTTCGTTTTCCGTGACAACGACAAGGTCATGCAGACCAAGAACAACTACGATATCACATGGAAAAAGGACGGGGAAAGCGGCGCAGGCATATTCAACGGGGATATCGGGACTATCGTCAAGGTAAAGCGTTCCGAGGGTGCTGTTGTCATAGATTTCGAGGGGCGCATCGCCGAATATTCCTTTGAAATGCTGGAGCAGATAGAGCTTGCCTATGCAATAACCGTCCACAAAAGTCAGGGCAGCGAGTTCAACGCAGTCATTATTCCACTGCTGGGCGGCTTTGAAAAGCTGTACTACCGCAATCTGCTGTATACAGCGGTAACAAGAGCGAAAAAGCTGCTGATAATCGTGGGGTCAAAATCCATTGTGTCAAAAATGGTTGCAAACGACAGGCGTACTCTGCGGTACACCTGCCTGCGTGAAATGCTTGAAGAAGAATTAAAATAAAATAGGGTGTTTTGACACTATCGCTCAACGCCCGTCTTACAGCAGATTTTCCGTCTTTCTGCGTTAATTTTCCTTGCAATACGAAAGTATTACTGCGGAAAATTGCCTTGAAATACGAAAAATCTGCTTGCAATCCGAACATTTCGGATAGTGTCAACACACCCTAATATATTGAAAGGAAGTTTTTGATATGAACGTTACCATTTCATCGGACAAGCTCACCGTTTCGGCAAGCTCGGAGGGAGCTGAGCTTCACTCGGTAAAGGACTCGGAGGGAAACGAGTATCTCTGGACAGCCGAGGACGTGTGGAGAAGGCATGCCCCCATTCTCTTCCCCTTTGTCTGCAACACGAAGAGCAAAAAATATTCCGTTAACGGCAGTGAATATTCCCTTTCAAATCACGGCTTTGCAAGGGACAGTGCTTTTGCCGTAAGCTCTTCCGAAAAGGACAGCGTGACCTTCACACTTGTGTCAACAGAGGAAACAAAGTCACATTATCCCTTTGATTTTGAGCTTTCCGTTACCTATTCCGTCAAAGGAAATGTTCTCAGAACAGAATGTAATGTAAAGAACACGGGCAGCGAGAAAATGACCTTCTTCATAGGAGGTCACCCGGGATTTCTCTGCCCATTTACAGCCGACAAGGACAGCACTTTTGAGGATTACAGCATAGTTTACGAAAAGCCCGAAACCATTGTGCAGGAGCTTGAAGGCGGCAATGTTACCGTTCTTGAAGACGGAAGCTCCGTTGACGTGACAAGAGAGCTTTTCAGAAACGATGTGTTCATGAAGGACAAGCCGAATTCGTCCGCCGTATCCCTTGTAAGCAAAAAGAGCGGACGCTCCGTTACCGTAAGGTACGACAACAGCGGCTGTATAGCTGTGTGGTCGCCCTATGACGATAGGGGACATTTTGTATGCCTTGAACCCTGGGCGGCAACTCCCGTCTACTGCGCAGGCACCGAGGAGCTTACACAAATGCCCAACGCTCTGAATATTTCATCGGGAGAGAGCTACTCCTTCGGGTTTGATATTGTAATTGAATAATGCAAAAAAATACGGCAGCGGTACTTGTTTTTGTATCGCTGCCGCTTGCATATTTTATTTTTTGCCGAAAGTCTTTGCCATCATTTTTAACGGAGAAGCAATGCCTGAGGAATAAAGGTCGAGCTTGTTCCAATAACCTCTCCCCGAAACAAATTTAACAAGAAACAGCTTTTCTTCCGGCTCTGCATTGTCAAAGACAATTTTTCCGACTTTTAATTCTACACTGTTTCCGCTGTTATCTCTTACTGTTACGTAATAGCTGAAACGATTAAACGAGGTCTGTTTATAATAACCTTTCGTCTGCCTTTTGTCAGCATACTGAACTTCTGCCAGCATGAAAGAGCCGTCCTTGACCTTCTGTATGATATTGGAAATATGTACCCTTTTCAGTATCTCCCACAGGGCAAACAAACCAAGGATAACACACGGGAAAGCAAGCATCTGTAAAAAATATTTTCTGAGTTCGGGCATACTTTCTGTCAAAAGCCAAATTATGCCCGTTATCATCAGTATCGCAGCTGCCGGAACCAATATCCGCAGCAAGACCGATGCACTGCTTTGATACCGTTCTTCCTCGTAAACGGACGAAACATGCATAATTTCATCTTTTTCCGGAAAACGAAATGTAACATTCAGATCATCTGTGCTTTTCATGTCATATAAACTCATACCGTCCACCCCTTTTGATTCTTTAATATGTTTTCATTATGCTTTTTTATTCAGCTTTACGCAGATTCCCACAAAGCAAGTATATGGTTTGATGATTGTGTCAAAAAATTGCCTGTCGCCTAAAGCATACTTGTTTTCCGTTGCGAGCCACTCACTCCATGCAAGGTCAAAGCATTCCATTTCCCAAGTTTCGATCATTTCAATTCTATCGTGATTGCCAATGATTTCTTTCCACTCCGTTGTGCTTTTAAACATATATGCCTCATTCCCCAACCACTCAGAAAGCAGCTCTTCGGAACGTCCTGCGTAATCATCCTTTATTCCGGGAATACCAATTAACACAACAGCGCTATCCCTCAAAAATGGCAAGATCCTGCTTTCAAAAAAGCCCTTTGGGGTAGCAAAATAGTGATATGAGTCTACACTAAACAAAGCGTCAAATTGATTCTTCTCAAACCCCAAATCATTTGCATCCTCACAAACGGGGATGATCTGTTCACCAACTCCCCAATTAACAAAGCGTTTTTGGTTATCCTCAGCCTTGACCCAGAGGTCGTTTGCATATACTTTGGCACCCGTTTCCCGAGCAATAACAAGGCTCGTTAGTCCTGTTCCGCACCCCAAATCAAGGACTTTATTATCTTCACTTAGCTGCAAAGGGTACTTATCAAACAACTCTTTCAAGATTCTTGCACTATTGGGTCCCATCAGTGTTTCTGCTGTAATATATTTCTTGTAGTTATCAAGGTTCATCTTTCAACTCCTCCACAATTTACGATTTATCAGTCAATAATTTGTTCCGTTACCGAGCCAAGAACTATAACGTCCAAACGAACTAACAGAACGATTGGGTGCAGGCTCAGTCTGCCTAAGAAAAACTAACGGTTAATTGTTTGTACCGTTACCGAGCCGTATCTATGCCACCCCGAAATAGAAGGAAACGGTAGGGTGCAGGCTCAGCCTGCCGTTACCGAGCCGTATCTATGATGCCCCAAAAACTATGAAACGATTGGGTGCAGGCTCAGCCAGCCTCAGCCAGCCTAAAAACTAACAGTTACTTGTTTGTAACGTTACCGAGCCAAGAACTATGCCGCCCGAATTAATTATGAAACGATTGCGTGCAGACTCAGTCTGCGCCTGCTGATAGGGCGTCGGCAAAGGTTTTTGTTATCTCCGCAAGACGTGCGGTGGGGCGTTCAAGAAGAGATGTGTCGATAACATATACCCGTCCGTTTTCAAAGGCGGAAAGCTGCTCCCTTATCTCGGGGTCGATATCCTCGGAGCCTAAGGGGTGGGCAAGGAATATAACCTCGGGGTCGGCGGCGATAAGCTCTTCGGCGGTCATGGTGTAGGACGTGTTATCCGCAGCTATGTTCCGCCCAAAGCAGGAGATGTAGTCCCCCGCAAAGCTGTCCCCCGTGCCGACGGAAAAGCTGCCGTCAAGGGTCTGCATTATCAGTGCAAGACTTTCGCAGGAATTATTCGCATAGGAAAGGGCTGCTTTGTAGTCGGAGAGAGCGTTTTCGGATATCGCTTCGCTTTCAAGCGACCCTGCAAATATCTCCGAAAGGCTCAGGTAAAGTCCGAAAAGCTCTTCGTTGGAGGAGGGCGAGTCAAGTATCAGCACCGTTGTGCCCGAACCTTCAAGCTGCTTTACGTCCTTGTTTGCAATGGGGGTCTGAGAGATAAGCAGCACGGGAGAGTATTCGGCTATTTTGCCGATATCGGGATTTGCGCTTGAGCCTGCGTCGGGGACGGATAAAATGCTTTCGGGATAGTCGCAGTAGCTGCTGCGCAAGATTATCCTGTCCTCATATCCGAGAGCGCATATTATCTCCGTCACCGCAGGGGAGAGGGAGCACACCGTTTTTGGCGATTCGTTGAATGTGTAGCCTGCCACCGTTACGGGATAGGGTTGAGGGATATCCTCGGATACGGACTGCTCCGTTTCTTCGGAGCTTATGTCGTCGATAGGCGAGCAGCCGCAAAGGATAAGTGCGGCGGATAATATAAATGCGGCGATAAGTCGCCATGCAGAGCTGTTCATTGTCGTGATATTCTCCCTTGAAAGGGAAAAATACTCCTTTCGATAAAATGTTTTCATTAAGCTTCGATCATGTGCTTTTCCATCTATAAATTATAGCATATCTGTGATTCAGAATGTTAAATTTATGTTAAATTGCTTCTTTGACGGTTTTTTGTGAAAATTTTTCTTGACGAATCTTTGGGTTTGTACTATAATAAAATATGTATGAATTTACAGTGCGGAATTTTGTCTTTTTCCGCACAGCATTTTACAAAAAAACGAAACGGAGTGAAAAAGGAATGATACGAGCTGCAAGGGCTATGGTAAATTGTCTTGAAAATGAGGGCATTAAGGTCGTCTTCGGCTATCCCGGTGCGGCTATCTGTCCCTTTTATGACGAGCTGTACAGCTCCGATATAAAGCACGTCCTTGTCAGGCATGAGGCCAATGCGGGTCATGCGGCAAGCGGATATGCAAGGATAACCAACAAGCCTGCGGTATGCGTTGCTACCTCGGGACCGGGCGCTACAAATCTCCTTACGGCTATCGCTACGGCTTATGCCGACAGCGTTCCGCTTATAGCTATCACAGGTCAGGTTTCCACCGACCAGATAGGCTGCGACGTTTTCCAGGAAGTCGATATTACAGGCTCCGCCCAGCCTTTTGTCAAGCACAGCTACCTTATCAAGGACGCTTCCGAGCTTCCGAGGATATTCAAAGAAGCTTTCTACATTGCAGGCACGGGCAGAAAGGGTCCCGTTCTGATAGATGTTCCCATTGACGTTCAGAATGCCATGATAGATTTTGAATATCCCGAAACGGTGAAGATGCGTACATACAAGCCTACCTTCAAGGGAAATCCCCTCCAGATAAACAAGATATGCGCCGCCCTTGAAAAGGCGGAAAGACCTCTTATCTGCGCAGGAGGAGGAGTATTCCTTTCCGGTGCGGAAAAGGAGCTGAGAGCATTTGCGGAAAAGGCGAATATCCCTGCGGTTTCCACAATGATGGGACTCAGCCTCTTCCCCACGGAGCACCCTCTTTATCTTGGAATGCTCGGTATGCACGGAGTAAATTCCGCAAACCGTGCGGTGACTCTCTGCGACACTATGATACTTGTAGGCGCAAGAGTTGGCGACAGAGCGGTGAAATCTCCCACCTTCCTTGCGGAAAACAAGAAGATAATTCACATTGACATAGACCCTGCCGAGATAGGAAAGAACATTCCCGTTGATATCCCTCTCGTAGGGGACTGCAAGTCTATCCTTTCGGAAATAACCGAGAAGATAAGCAATACGGGTCATGAGGCTTGGCTCTCGGAGCTTGCCGAGATAAAGAACATTGTCCCCGAAACGGAGGAAACGGAAGGCTTTATCAACCCGAAGATGTTCATGAAAAAGCTTTCTGCGGCGCTCCCTACCGATACGATTTGCGTTGCCGACGTTGGACAGAATCAGATATGGTGCACCGACAATTACGATTTCCGTGAGGGCGGCAGATTCCTTACCACGGGCGGAATGGGCACAATGGGTTATTCCGTTCCCTGCGGTATCGGAGCAAAAATGGCTGCTCCCGACAGAGAAGTCGTTGTTGTATGCGGCGACGGCTCCTTCCAGATGCAGATGATGGAGCTTGCGACCATGATGCAGGAAAAGCTTCCGCTGAAAATTATCATCATGCGCAACAACAGGCTCGGAATGGTAAGAGAGGTTCAGACAAGGAATTATAACGACCATCAGATAGGCGTTCATCTTGACGGAAGCCCCGATTTTGTGGCTCTTGCAAAGGCATACGGCATCGAGTCGGAAAGAGTCTGCACAATGGCTGAGGCTGAAAGCAAGATAAGCCGGCTTGTAAATTCCGATAAGCCTTATCTGCTCGAATGCAACGTTTATAAATACGAATCCACCCTTTGATTCGGCGGAAAGCAATACACAGCGAAAGGATAATGTTTTGTTATGAAGCATACGATATCTATCTTAGTTGAAAATCACGCAGGTGTGCTTTCAAGAGTTTCGGGTCTTTTCTCCAGAAGAGGCTTCAATATCGACAGCCTTGCGGTTGGAGTTACTGACGACCCCGAAATATCAAGAATAACCATTGTTGCCGACGGCGACGAGCATACCGCACAGCAGCTTGAAAAGCAGCTCAACAAGCTTGTCGACACCATGAAGGTGCGCACTCTTGAGCCTAAGGAGCTTATCGCAAGAGAGCTTCAGCTTATCAAGGTCAATGCAAACGCTTCTCAGAGAGCGGAGATACTTACTATCTGCGACATTATGGGCGCAAGGATCATAGATATGACTCCATCTACTCTTACCATCGAGATATCCGATTCCACAGCTCACCTTAACAGGCTCCACAGCCTGCTTGAAAGCTACGGTATCAAGGAGATCGTCCGCACAGGCGTTATCGCCATTCAGAAGGGCAGCGTTACTATCAAGTAAAACACGATTTTAAGGCAGTGTTATCCGCCTTGAAAATATTAAACTATTCCACTACAGGAGGAATTTACGATGTCAAGTTCAAGAATTTTCTATCAGTCTGACTGCGATCTGGGCAGACTGGACGGCAAGACAGTTGCTATCATCGGTTACGGTTCTCAGGGTCATGCACATGCCCTCAACCTCAAGGACAGCGGCGTAAACGTTGTTGTAGGTCTTTACGAAGGCTCCAAGAGCAAGGCTAAGGCTGAGGCTCAGGGTCTTAAGGTAGTTTCCGTAAGCGAAGCTGCAAAGACAGCTGACGTTATCATGATCCTTATCCCCGACGAGAAGCAGGCTGATACATATGCTTCCGAGATCGCTCCTTACCTCACAGCAGGCAAGACTCTCGCATTCGCTCACGGCTTCAACATTCACTTCGGCTGCATCAAGCCCCCCAAGGACTGCAACGTTATCATGATCGCTCCTAAGGGCCCCGGTCATACTGTAAGAAGCGAATATCAGGCAGGCAAGGGCGTTCCTTGTCTTATCGCTGTTGAGCAGGACGCTACAGGCGATGCATGGGATATCGGTCTTGCATATGCTCTCGGTATCGGCGGCGCAAGAGCAGGCGTTCTCGAAACAACATTCAGAACAGAAACAGAAACAGACCTCTTCGGCGAGCAGGCTGTTCTCTGCGGCGGCGTATGCGCTCTTATGCAGGCAGGCTTTGAAACACTTGTTGAAGCAGGCTATGACCCCAGAAACGCTTACTTTGAGTGTATCCACGAGATGAAGCTCATCGTTGACCTTATCTATCAGTCAGGCTTTGCAGGCATGAGATATTCTATCTCCAACACAGCAGAGTACGGCGATTATGTAACAGGTCCCAAGATCGTTACAGAGGATACAAAGAAGGCTATGAAGAAGGTTCTTGCAGACATTCAGGACGGTTCATTTGCAAAGGAATTCCTTCTCGATATGTCCCCTGCAGGCAGACAGGTTCACTTCAACGCTATGCGTAAGCTCCACGCTGAGCACCCCTCAGAGGTTGTGGGCGAAGAGATCCGTAAGCTTTACAGCTGGAACGGTGAGGACAAGCTCATCAACAACTGATTTGAATAAGCAGTTTTATAGTGCATTAACGGGCGGAAGAGATGTCTTCCGTCCGTTTTAGTTTGTAGAAAAAGTAATAAAACGCAGTAAGCTGCAGCTTTAAATCGGAGTTAAAGTTTCGGTCAAGCCTTTTCTAAAGGCTTGCGGGGGTCAAGGGGGCGGAGCCACCTTGTCGCCGTTCGCAAACGGCGAAATCTCCTTTTTGCCTTCAAAAGCGGAGCAGGGGTGAGAAATGCGACAGCATTTCGAGGGGAGGCGAATAAGACCGCCTCCCCT
>JBJERW010000017.1:0-15722 GCA_051882475.1 Huintestinicola sp.
CGACGGTATTTTTATGTATTTCCAAGCATATATATTACGGAGATAATATATATGAAAGGAAATTTACCCCTATGACTAATGAAAATCCAAAAAATACTCCTTCGGGCGGAGCCATGGTCGTTGCGGACAGCTCGCCGTATCCCGAAATAGCCGTTCAGGGCGAGAATCCACGATATGCCGCAGTTCTTTCGTCGGCGTTCGGGGGACGGGAGGGTGAGCTTACGGCAATATCCCAGTATATTTACCAGAGCATTGTTTTCGGTGACAGCTATCCCGAATATGCGGAGATACTCAGAGCAATTGCGATAGTGGAAATGCGTCATCTGAAAATGGTGGGGGAGATCATCGAAAAGCTGGGAGGAAAGGTGGTTTTCGGCAGCACCTCGGGGGGACAGACAAGGTTCTGGGACGGCACAGCCGTAAACTACTCCGACGATATCGCCGCAGCCATTATACAGGACATAAACGACGAACAGAAGGCATATGCAAACTATGTCGCACTTGCAAGGCAGGCAAACGACAGGCACGTTTTTGCTGCACTTACAAGGATAGCCCTTGACGAAATGATACATACAGCTGTGCTTAAATCTCTGCTTGCCAAGCTCAGGAGAGTATAGGTAATGCAAAAAGCCGGCTCCTTTTCGGAACCGGCTTTGATATCGTTGATAAATATATGATATTATACTAAAAACCAATAAAACTGTAGACAAAAAATCTTCGCATAATCCATATACGCAAGATTATGCTCGATTTTTTGTACAGTTTTTAAATGGTTTTTAGTATTACTTTCTGTTATCAAACATTGAGAAGAGATCCTTGTAATCATCGTCCATAAAGGGTGATGTAGCTTTGGGAGTTACAGGGGTTGCTGCAGAAGCCGCAGGGACCTTTTCAACTTCGGGAGCAGCTTCTTCCTCGCCGGGAACAAAATCGCCCTCAAATTCGGAAGCGATAACGGTGAGGTTAAGCTCGTCCTCAAGGTTTTCATCGATATATGTACCGAAGATCATATTAACATCGGGATCGGCTGCTTCGGAAATAAGTCTTGTAGCTGTGTTGACTTCGGAAGCTCTGACATTAGGCGACATAACAACGTTGATAAGAAGTCTTTTTGCGCCAGAAATGGAGGTTTCAAGCAGAGGACTGGAGATGACCTGCTTTGCTGCTTCCTGAGCCTTGTCCTTTCCTGTGCCGTGGCCGATAGCCATATGAGCATAGCCTGCGTCCTTCATTGTGGATTCAACGTCCGCAAAGTCAAGGTTCATATCGCCTGTTACGGTGATAAGCTCGGCTATGGACTTAACGCCTACCTTAAGGATATCGTCAGCAAGAGCAAAAGCCTGTGACATTGTAAGGTCGTCGTCGTTTGTTTTAAGCAGACGCTCGTTGGGGATAACGATAAGAGAATCGACGTGCTTTCTCAGCTCTGCGATACCTGCTTCCGCCTGACGCATTTTTGCCTTCTGCTCAAATTCAAAGGGCTTGGTAACGCATGCAACGGTAAGGATTCCCATTTCCTTTGCGATCTCTGCAACTACGGGAGCTGCGCCTGTACCTGTTCCGCCGCCCATTCCCGCAGCAACGAAAACCATGTTTGCGTCCTTTATAGCCTCGGCGATCTCGTCACGGTTTTCCTCAGCAGAACGTGCGCCTACCTCAGGCTTTGCACCTGCACCTCTTCCGCCTGTGAGCTTAACGCCGATCTGGATCTTGGTGATCTTTTCGTCCTTTGCAGCCTTCTGCCCTGCGGCTCTGAGTGCTTTTACATCGGTATTTACAAAAACGTATTCAACGTCCTTAATTCCTGTTTCGATCATGCGGTTCACAGCGTTTCCGCCGCCGCCGCCTACGCCGATAACCTTAATGACCTCCGAATTGGGGTTAAGGAAATCGTCCATTTCGTTATCGACAGCAATTCCTTCAATAGCCATTTTTCTTCCTCCTGTTAATATATATATAAAGAGAATTATCCAATATACACAACATTTATTATATCATAGCTTTAAATTTATTTCAAGACCTTTGAACAAAAATTCGCAGATACAACAAATATTTTTTCCCTATAAGGGATTATTACACAAATCGGACAATCTGTTTGTCATAAGTTTCCTTATATCGGCAAAAATGACTGTTCTTACATTCAAGTTTTATTCCATGATTGGGTCAATGGAAGTTGCTTCCGTTTCGGATTCGTCCGATTCCTCGGTTTCGGAAGGCTCTGTCTGAGCTTCCATATTCTTGCTGTATACCTCCGCATTCTTTTCAAGGCTGTCCTTGTCCAGGAAAGAGGCACGGTTGGAGTCGGAGAGAATGGTCAGTACGCCCTCGGTCTTCTCGCCGATCTTCTTTTTTATGATCTCACCCGAAAAATCAAGCTTGTATTCAAGGTCGTTTATGCTGCCCATTTCAACGGTGATCCTGTTGTCGTAAAGATAGGTTATATTGCCGTTGTCGGTGATGTCGACCTTGGTGATCTTCTCGTCGCTGCGGGCTTTCAGGGCGTCTAAAAGCTTGTAGACGGAGCTTGTTTTCAGCTCGTCCGAGGAGGCGAACTTATCCCCCGGAACAAGGGAAAAATCAGGCTCTGTGCCGTAAAAGCTGATAAGTCCCGCACGAGGCTCGGAGAGCTTGTCAAGCACCTTTCCTCCCGAACTTATGAGCAGCGTTCCCGAATCGGTTATAAAGTTTGCTTCGGGAACGCTGGCGGTCACGTTTATGACAAGTGTGCTCGGAAAGGAACGGGATATCTCGGCGTCCTCGATATATACGAGCTTCTGGAGGATATTGTTTGAGCATTTTTCCCCGTTGAGCCTTATAAGGTTGCTTTCGGGAGTCACTCCGCTGGCGGCAATTATCTCTTCGGCGGTATAATTTGAGGCGCCCGTTACCTCAACGGTTTCTATATTGAAGAAAACCGTCATGCAGAGCATAACTCCGATGGTTATTACAACGAGGAAAAGCAGGATACCCGAAGCTGTTCCCGAGCTTTTTTTCTTCCGCCTGTAGTTTGACGAACGGGCGGTATCCGATGTATATCGCTGCATTTTTACGAAATGCACCCCTTTCCGATGTTTTTCTGTTCCCGATATTTTTATCAGCCGCAGCGCACTGCGGAAGCGCCGACAGACGAAAGCGCTGTTTCTATGCTTTCGTAGCCACGGTCGATGAATTCGGTGTTTGTGATCTCGGTCATGCCCTCCGCACCGAGGGCTGCGCATACTATGGCTGCTCCGCCACGCAGGTCGGGAGCGGCGGTCTTTGCGCCGTAAAGCTTATTTACACCCGTTACAACGGCAACCTTGCCCTCCGCCTTGATATCGGCGCCCATGCGGCAAAGACTGTCCGTATGACGGTATCTGTTTTCAAAAATATTTTCCACAAAAACGGTAGTACCCTCGGCGGTGCATAACGGCGCCATGACGATCGCCTGCATATCCGTGGGAAATCCCGGGTACACCATGGTTCTTATGGTATCGACGGCTTTGAGCCGTCCTCGGCGGTGTATGTATATGCTGCTGCCGAAGCTTCGGACATTGCAGCCCATCTGCTCAAAAACGGGTAGAACTCCCTCAAGATGCTGAGGACAGCAGCCGCTTAAAAGCAGCTCTCCCCCTGCGCAGGCGGCACAGGAAAGATATGTTGCCGCTGCTATCCTGTCGGGGATTATCCTGAAAGGCTCGTCGGGGGAATGAAGCTTTTTTACGCCGTTTATGACTATTCTCCCCGAGCCGTCCCCTTTTATCTCCGCACCGCAGCATCTGAGAAAATCCGCAAGGCAGACTATCTCGGGTTCCCGTGCGGCGTTTGATATTATTGTTTCGCCCTCAGCCGTTACTGCGGCGAGGATTATGTTTTCAGTCGTTCCCACCGAAGGGAAGGAAAGGGGCAGTTTGCAGCCTTTAAGTCCCTTGGGAGCGGAGCAGACTATTTTTCCGTGGTCGTCGCTTATTTCTGCGCCCATTTTCCGCAGGGCGGACAGGTGCATATCAATGGGTCTTGGACCTAAATCGCAGCCGCCCGGATAGCAGACGGTGCAGCTGCCGTTTCTTCCGAGAAGAGCGCCCATAAAAATTATGGAGGAGCGCATTTCACGCATAAGCTCGTCGGATATCGTACAATCCGTACATATGCTTTCGCTGTCAACGGTGAAGCTGTTTTTGTCGGAAACGGTTCTGATATCAAGGCTGTTGAGTATTCTTGCGGCGGCGTAGCAGTCGGATATGACGGGGCAGTTTTCAAGCACGGTTTTTCCTCCGCAGAGCACCGAGGCTGCCATTACGGGCAGCACCGCATTTTTGGCTCCCTGAGTTTTCAGTTCGCCGTACAGTTTTTTTCCGCCTTCGATCAACAGCTTTTGCATATTCCGCCGCCCCTTCCCCTTATTATGTGACCATACTCCATAATATGCCGAGGGGGCGGATTGTGTTAATTTATCCTATCAGACTGCTGATAACCGAATAAATTCGGTCGGGTGTGTCGGATATGCACTGAGCTGAGGCACGCTGTGAAAGCTCCGTAAGCTTTTCGGGGTGCTCGTAGAAGTCCTTTGTCTTTTCAATGAGAAGCTCGCTTGTAAGGTCCTTTTGTTCGATGACCACAGCGGCTCCTGCTTTTCCGAGGACCATTGCGTTATGGTACTGGTGATTTCCTGCCACAACGGGGGAGGGGATAAGTATTGATGCTCGTCCCATTGCTTCAAGCTCGCTTATGGCAGACGCTCCGCTTCGGCAGATGATAAGGTCTGCGGCGGCGGTGCAGATATCCATGTTGTTTATGTACTCACGAACGTCAAGACGGGGGTCGGACTTATGATCGACTCCAAGCTCCGCAAGCTTGTTCTCGAAGGTATCGTGACCCATTTTTCCGTAGCTGTGGATATGGTTTATTTTCAGATCGTTTTTCTTTTCCCATGCAATAAGGTCTGCCGCAGTATCGTTTATTGCTCCTGCACCGAGGCTTCCGCCCCATGAAAGAATGGTCATGGAATTATCGAAGCCAAGACGTTTTTTTGCGTCCTCACGGCTTATTGCATGAGGGTCAAAACCTTTGCGGACGGGCAGTCCTGTCATGGTATATTTTATATCCTTGTCAAGGTATTCCTTTGCTTCCTCCATGGTGAGCATTACTGCCCCTGCCTTTTTTGCAAGCAGACGGGTAGTTACGCCCGGATAGGCGTTCTGCTCATGGATAGCGGTGGGGATACCCATTTTTTCTGCCGTAAGAACTATAGGACCGCTTACGTATCCTCCTGTGCCGATAACTATATCGGGCTTGAAATCGTTGATTATCTGCTTTGCACGGTGACCTGCGGTGGTAAGATATGCGGCGGCTTTGATGTTCCTGCCGATATTCTTTACCGAAAGCTTTCGCTGAAAGCCGCTTACCTTAATTGGCGCAAAGGGCAGTCCCTCCATGGGGACAAGACGTGCTTCCATGCCGTTCGGCGTACCCGCATACATGAATTCTGCGTCGGGACGGCGTTCCTTGATTATCGAGGCGATGGCGAGAGCAGGGTTGATATGGCCTGCGGTGCCTCCGCCTGCCAGAAGTACTCGTAGCATATTTTTTTCTCCAATCAGTTTTTTATTCTGCGCTTTCGGGCAGAGCCGCCGAAGCGTCGTCGGCGTTTTCCGTTTCCTTATCGGGAATGGACTGCCGTGATATATTCAGTACGATACCCATTTCCGCAAGCTGCATTACAAGAGCGGTTCCGCCGTAGCTGAAAAAGGGCAGCGAGATGCCTGTGTTGGGGATAGCGTTCGTTACAACGGCAATGTTGAGCAGAGCCTGTATACCTATCTGGAAGGTGATGCCCGTTGCAAGGAGCATACCATATTTGTCGGGAGCGTTTGCGGCTATTGTAAAGCCTCGCAGAATGAGCAGGAGAAACAGTATTATTACCACCGATGCTCCTACAAAGCCAAGCTCTTCGCATACGATGGAGAAAACGAAGTCGTTTTTTGACTGAGGAAGATAGAGGAATTTCTGACGGGAATTTCCCAGACCCATTCCCACAGCGCCACCCGAGCCTATGGCTATAAGGGAGTTTTTTATCTGCCATGCGTCGTCGGAATCGGCTGCAAAGGGGTCGAGCCATACCTCAAAACGGGTGTAAAGATAGTTTACGTCCATGAGCTTCGACATGACCATTGCGCCCACAATTCCCAATGCGCCCACTATTCCGCACATTCCGAGGAAGTGTTTCAGCTTTACTCCGCCGACGAACATCAGCACAATACCGATGGAGCAGATAATTACCAGACCCGAAACATGTCTTTGAGCAAGGAGCAGAAGACCGACTATTCCCAGCACGATAACATAGGGGATAATTCCGTATTTTATCGTACCCATACGGGAGCTGTTGCTCGATATCATCTGGGCAAAAAGAATGATAAGTCCCAGCTTCATAAGCTCCGAGGGCTGGAACTGTATAAATCCCAGATCTATCCATCTGGCGGCGTCCTCTGTTTTTACCTGCAGTGCAGGAACAAAGCAGAGCAGCATCAGCACAAGACAGCCTATAAAAACTACAAAGGTGAATTTTTTTATCCAGTGATAATCAAAAAAGCAGGCTATTATCATTATTCCGACGCCGAGGAGCGCCATCTGTACCTGATGAACAAAATAATAGTCGGAAGGAAAGCCGTCGTTGAGCGCCCATGCGTAGGAAGCGGAGTACATCATTATCACTCCGATGACCAGCAGTATCATTACGATTATAAGGAACGTTACGTCAATTTCGCCCACGTGGATATTGCTGCGCTTTTTCTTTTTAAGCGGCTTTTTGGCATTTGCGGCATTTGCTTTTTTACCGTTTTTCGGCAGCTTGGCAGAGCTTTTCTGTCTTGCGTTTGCGCTTCCCGCATTTGACGGCATACTGCGACCATCCTTTCTTTAGAAATTACATTGTATGAAAATTATTTCAGGTAAACGTTGTAGAGAATGTTTCCGAGGACGCCGAAAACAAGGGCGACCGCCGAAAATGTGATAACTATCTTGTATTCGGAAAATCCGCACATCTCAAAGTGATGATGGATAGGGGACATCTTGAATATACGCTTGCCCGTGGTCTTGAAGCTTATGACCTGCAGCACTACCGAAAGCGCTTCGCAGATATATACTATTGCGATAAGAGCAAGGAGCAGATGCTGATGAGTTATAAAGCCCATTGCCACAACACAGCCGCCGAGGAACATGGAGCCTGTATCACCCATGAACACCTTTGCGGGGTGAAGATTCCACACAAGAAAGCCCATGCAGCCTCCTGCAAGAGCGGAAGCAAATATGGAATATTCCCAAAGTCCCATTGAGGCAAATATCATCAGGTAGCTTACCGAGAACACTACCGTTACCGTTCCGCACAGACCGTCGATACCGTCGGTGAGGTTAACGGCGTTTGTGAGGAAGATGATATACAGTATCATTATGACATAGTAGAATATGCCGAAGTTCACTTCTCCGAAAAAGGGGAAGGTTATGGTTGTGGAGGTATCGCCCAGCTTGTAGAGGACAAAGAGAAATGCACAGGAAAATACAAGCTGCATCGCCATTTTCTGCTTGGGGCGAAGTCCCAGATTCTGCTTCTTTACCGCCTTGATATAGTCATCAAGGAAACCGATGAAGGCGTTGCAGAGAGCGAAAACAAGTCCCGTTATCAGCTTGTACAGACCCGAATAGTCGGGAGTCACCGCAATTTCATCGCTTGTAAAGCGCATTACGGCATAGCATACGGCGCAGGCGGCTATGGTTCCGATAATGAACATGAATCCGCCCATTATAGGTGTGCCGTTCTTGCTTTTGTGCCATGCAGGACCTTTTTCATATATAGTCTGCCCGAAATGTATCTTTTTTAACAGGGGAATGAGAAATATTCCCGATGATGCTGCCAGCGCAAAGGATATCACGGCTGCCAGAAGATTTATCCAGTAAGGCATTTTGATTAGCTCCTATCCCGTTATTTTTTCGGAGAATTATTATTCTCCGTAAAGACCGCTTATTATCTCCTCCATGTGCATTCCTCTGCTTGCCTTGAAAAGAACGATGTCCTTCGGATCGAGCTTTGCACGGAGATATTCAAGGACCATTTCCTTGTCGTCGGAGCAGCCTGTGTGAAGTCCCAGCTCGTCGGCACGCTTTGCGATATATTTTGCAAGAGTGCCGTAGCATACAACAAGGTCAACGCCTTTTACAGCGGCATATTCGCCTATCTCCTCGTGCAAGCTCGGGGACATATCCCCAAGCTCCAGCATATCGCCGAGAACGCAGACACGTTTTCCGCCCTCTTCGGGCTTCATCTCGCAGAGCACGTCTATGGCTGCCTTCATCGAGGCGGGAGCGGCGTTGTAGCAGTCTACGATTATTGTCTGACCGTTGCGCTTTTCTATATGCTGGCGAAGTCCGTCAAGACGGAAGCTTTTAAGCTTTTCCGCTGCGGCTTTTCCGTCGCAGCCTGCGGTAACGGCTGCCGCATATGCAATAACGGCGTCAAGGACATGGTGCATTCCCATGCAGGGGAGCATTGCGCTAACGGTGTTTCCGCCCCCTGTAATATCGAATAATACCCTTCCGCCGTCGGAAGATATATTCACTGCCCTGAAATCGCAGTCGGGGTTTTCTATGCCGCAGGTTATGACCTTATGAGCGGAGGAGGAAAGCTCCTCTTTAAGGCAGGAAAGCAGCTTGTCGTCCCCGTTTACGATAAGGGGAGCGTCGGGCTTTGCGCCCTTCAGTATCTCAAGCTTTGCCGCACGTATGCCCTCTTGGGAGCCTAAGTTTTCGATATGGGAAAAGCCGATGTTTGTAATTATGCATATATCGGGCTTGCAGACCTTTGACATTCTCTCTATCTCGCCCGAATGGGACATTCCCATTTCTATTACGGCAGCAGAGTAGGAATTGTTCAGCCTTAATACGGTAAAGGGCATACCTATCTCGTTGTTCAGATTGCCCTCGGTCTTCATGGTGTTGTACTTTGAGGAAAGGGCAAGAGCTGTCATTTCCTTGGTGGTGGTCTTTGCAACGCTGCCTGTTATTCCCACAAGAACGGGGGAGAAGCGTCGGCGGTAATATTCGGCAAGGCTAAGGAGCGCTTTTCCCGTGTCGCTTGTGATTATGCAGGGGACGCCGTTTATCAGCCTGTTTGTTACAGCTGCAATTGCGCCCTTTTCCACAGCCTCTGCGGCGAAGGTGTTTCCGTCGAACCGTTCGCCTTTAAGTCCCACAAAAAGACAGCCTTTGCGTATCTTTCTTGTGTCGCTGCATATATTTTCGGCGGCAACCTTTACCGACATATCGGAAATGCCATATGGCTTACCCGAAACTGCTTTGCAGATATCCTCCAAAGTAAGCTCGGTGGAGATATCGTTTCGGCTCGATGAAAAATCGGGTATCTGCGCCAGTGCTTCGGCAACTATCTCACGCTCGTCAAAGTGGATATGGGTATCGTTTCCGTCGATTATCTGATAATCCTCGTGACCCTTTCCCGCAAGGACTATGATATCGCCCTCTCTTGCTATCCTTACGGCGTGGAATATGGCTTCTTTGCGGTCGGTTATCCTGTCGTAAGGAATGTCCGTTCCCTCAAGTCCCGTAAGAATTTCGTCGATAATTGCGTTGGGGTCTTCGCTTCGGGGATTATCCGAGGTCACTATAAGATAATCGGAATATGCTGCGGCAGCCTTTGCCATAAGGGGACGCTTTGTTCGGTCACGGTCGCCGCCGCAGCCGAACAGGCAGATAAGTCTGCCCTTTGTATGCTCCTTTATGCTGGGGAGCATATTTTCAAGTGCGTCGGGAGAATGGGCATAGTCGCAGACAACCATGAAGCTTCTTCCCGTGGGGATTATCTCGCAGCGTCCTCTGACTCCCTTGAAGTCCGAGAGCGCCTTGTGTATCTGTTTTATGGGCAGTCCCAGCTTTGCGCAGACTGCGATCGCCGCAACTGCGTTTGATATATTGTAGCTGCCTATCATTTTTACGTTAAAGGGAAATCTGCCCTCGGGTATGCAGAAAAGAAAGCTTGAAGCACCGTCACGGCAGGATATATCCGAGGCGTGTATCATTGCGGCAGATGTGATGCCGTAGGAATATTTTTCGCAGCTTATCTCGCTCATCAGGCGCTTGCCGTATTCGTCCTCGGTGTTGATGAACGCCATGGAGCAGTGGTCGGTGAAGAGCTTTTTCTTTGCATTGTAGTAGTTTTCCATGGTGATATGGTAATCGAGATGATCCCTTGTAAGGTTTGTGAATACGCAGGCGGCGTATTTTGCGGGACCGATACGGTTCTGCTCTGCGGCAAAGGAGGAAACCTCCATTACGGCGTGAGTACAGCCTGCCGCTGCCATTTTTGCGAATATCTCGTAAAGCTCAAATACCTTGGGTGTGGTCGGGGTCGATTCATCTCTTTCTATGGGAGCGTTTCCGATAAGAACGCCTGTTGTGCCGATAAAGCCTGTTTTAACGCCGCTGCTTGAAAGGATAGAGTGTATCATGGTCGCCATGGTGGTTTTGCCGTTTGTTCCCGTGATGCCCACAAGCTTCATGCGCCTTTCGGGGTGACCGAACCATGCGGCGCAGAGATGTCCGTAAAATATCCTTGAGTCGTTTACGATGATCTGCCTGTCTTTCAGACCAAGATCGTGATCGCATACTACCGCCGCAGCCCCTGCTTTCAGCATATCCTCGGCGGCTGTGTGACCGTCAAAGCGTCCGCCCTTTACGCAGACGAATATATATCCCGGTGCGATGCTGCGTGTATCGTCGGTTATTCCGAGAATTTCACGGTCAGCGCCCGAATAGCGGAATTTTGCGGATAAGCCTGCGTCTTTAAGCAGAGCACTCAGTTTCATATTTATTACCATTCCTTTCGGTGGAATATTTGTTATCCTTCGTCCTTGACGATAAATGTTACTTCAACTACAGTTCCCACAGGCACTATAGCACCCTCCTGATAATTTTGGGTGTATGAGGTTGCGCCTGCGTGGCTGCTTGCTCCGTCGCCTGCCTTGAAGTTAAGGTTTGCGTTTGTCAGCAGATAGTTTACGTCGGAAAGGGTATAACCGAGAACGTTCGGAACTGTCGTATACTCGGTTTCGTAATCCTCCTCGGTATAAAGTATAACCTTTCCGTTTCTTGGGATAGATGATGCACGTGAGGGAACCTGAGCCACTACGTTGTTTCCGTCGCCGATGACCATGTACTGCAGGTCAAGGTTTTCGAGAGTTTCGATAGCGACCTCAACGTCCTCGCCCTCAACGGTGGGAACGGTAACGTCAAGCTCGGCAAGCTCCTCCTTGGTATATTCGGGGTAGTAGCCGAGGTAGGGCAGAGCGTCCTTGAAAACTGCGGATACTACAGGAGCTGCAACAAGGCTTCCGTAATAAACGTGAGAGCCGTTCTGGTCACGTCCCTGAGGTTCGTCTACCATGCAGAGCATGATTATCTCCGGGTCGTCCGCAGGGGCGAAGCCTACATATGATGATACGTAAAGATTGTCTGAGCCTGTCATATTGTTCTGAAAAAGCTTCTGAGATGTGCCCGACTTGCCGCCGATGCGGTAGCCTTTGATATATGCGTTTGAGCCGCCCTTGTTGTTAACAACGTCTTCGAGCACCTGACGCATCTGGGCGGAGGTTTCCTCGGAGATGACCTGACGGCGTATGGTTTTGCCCATGGTTTTGATAACGTTGCCGTTTGTATCGACGATCTTGCTGCAGACATATGGCTGGAGCAGATATCCTCCGTTGACAACGGCTGCGTATGCGGTTATCATCTGTATGGGTGTAACGGTGTTAGACTGACCGAAGGAGCTTGACGCAAGCTCAACTATACCCATATTTTCTTCGGAGATGTAAAGACCTGCGGATTCGCCCGGGAGATCTATGCCTGTAGGCTCGGTAAAGCCGTATGCACGGAAATAACGGCAGAATTTTTCTATTCCGAGCCTCTGACCTATCTGGATAAAGGCAGGGTTGCAGGAGTTTGTCATTGCGGTGGTGAAGTCCTGAGTTCCGTGAGAGCCTGCCGTCCAGCAGTTGATGGTACGGTCGGCAACTGTTATGGAGTGGGCGCAGGTAAAGGTCGAATCAAGGCTTATGACCTTCTCCTCCAGAGCGGAGGAGCCTGTTACTACCTTGAAAACGGAGCCGGGTTCGTAAAGCTCGGTGATAGCCTTGTTTTTCCACTGCTTTTCACGCAGCTCTGCATATTTTTCGTTGTACTCGTCCTCATTTTCCTCGGGGATAGCGGCAAGGATATCCCTGTCCTTTGAGGAATATATCGAATTTCGGTCGTTAAGGTCGAAGCCGGGATAGGTCGCCATTGCAAGGATAGCGCCCGTTTTGGCGTTCATGATTATGGCGCAGGCACGGTTGTCAACGTTGTTTTCCTCAACGCATTTTTCAAGCTCTCTCTCGCAGTAGTACTGGAGGGTGGAATCAATGGTCAGGTAGATAGAGCTGCCGTCCTGAGCGGCGTATATCTTGTCGTTTTTGTAGGGCATTTCGTTTCCGTTGGCGTCGGTTGCGGAGATGACCTTTCCGTCAACGCCTGCGAGATAATCGTTGTAATAGGCTTCCACGCCGTAAATGCCGTCGCCCTCGTAGTTTGTAAAGCCTATGACCGAAGCAGCCATATCTCCCTGAGGATAAAATCTTTTTGTATCCTCTTCGGTGTAGATGATATTTCCGGGCAGCCCCTCTTCGGAGGCTCTTGCAAGGATAGACGTTGCCACAGGCTTTTCTATCTTTGAAGCAACCTTTACCCAGCGGGAATTCATGGTGCTCTCTCCCGTGAACTTTTCGACGATATCGTCATAGGACACGTTTGAAAGCTCATCGCTGAGTATCTTTGCGGCGGTGGTTATCTGATACTGACGCTGTGTCACGCCGTATTCGGGAACGATCTCGGTGTCGTCCGAGTTCTTTCTTAAGTCGTAGGGGCTTATTATGATGGAATAAACCGTTGCCGACTGGGCAAGTATCTTTCCGCTGCTGTCGTATATACTTCCACGGTTAGCGGTAACGGTGGTGCTTGAAAACTGGCTGTCGTTAGCCATTGCCGAATACTGACTGTGCTTTGTGATAGACGTATTGAACAGGTTTACAAAAATATACGCCGTAAACACAATTATCACCAGGGATATCCATATTGTCAGACGGCTTTTCATCAGCCTTGTCGGGCGGTAGGGTGATTTCATCGACGGATTCCTTTCTCCTTATAACTATCTCCGACAGCAGTTTTTGTGCAGCTTGGCAGCTTGTCGGAGGAACAGATCGGCGTTTCCTTAGTGCAAGAACGCATGAGCCGCTTTTTTTGTGAAAAAACGGTCATGCGTCATGATTTTTTTGATATGATGCCGCCGTGAAGATGATCTTCACGGAATTTTGTTTTTTACCCTCGTTATAATAATATTTTATCAGCCCTTCAGGTATTCCACAAAATTTTCAAAGGCATTTTTTATTGATGCGAAAATGTTTTCGTTTGATTCGGGTATCTCAACAACGTTTCCGCTTTCAAGGCTTACGTATTCTATCTGAGATTTGTCCAGCTTCTGCATTCCGAGGATATTTTCGGCGTAATCCTCAACCGCTTTCATGGAGCTTTTTGTTTCAAGCTCGGCTTTCATGCGGACGTTTTCGTTTTCCAGAGAATGTACCACAGCCTCCTGATTGATTATCTGAGTGTGTATCTCCGCAATATCCGCCTTGGCGTTTATCAGCATTGTGAGCGCTGCGCCCATTACGATTATTCCGAGAACCATTGAAGGCGCCGCAGCGTTTGTCTGTTTGGCAACATGGCTGCGGATACGAGGCTTGCGCTCGGCTCTGTTTGCGTATTCTTCAAATTTTTCAATGTCCGCTTTATAGGCGAGGTTTGAATTACTGCGCATTTCAGCCATGGCGATCATCTTCCTTTCTTTTGTATGTCCTTATATATTTTACTTGATTTTTTCGATTATCCTGAGCTTTGCGCTTCGGCTTCTGGAGTTTGCGGCAAGCTCCTCATCGTCCGCTTCCACAGGCTTGCGGTTCACAAGCCTTCCTCTCGGAGATTTTCCGCATACGCATACGGGAAAATCGGGAGGGCAGGTGCAGCCCTGACAGAAGGATGCAAATCTCTGCTTTACTATCCTGTCCTCAAGGGAATGGAAGGTTATTATGCAGAAGCGTCCGCCGGGGTTAAGCAGCTCAAAGCCTTCGTCGAGAGCCTTGTCAAGGTGGTCAAACTCGCAGTTTACGGCGATCCTTATCGCCTGAAAGCTTTTTTTGCATGGATTTTTTTCACGTCTGAACTTTGCGGGGACTCCCTCCTTGATTATCTCAGCAAGCTCAAGGGTGGTTTCGATAGGCTTTTCCTCACGGTGAGCAATGATACGCTCGGCGATGCGGTTTGCGAATTTCTCCTCGCCGTATTCAAAAAGTATTTTTGCAAGCTCTTTCTGAGAGAGGGTGTTTACAAGATCTCTTGCCGAAGGACCTTCCTTTGACATTCTCATATCGAGAGGGGCGTCGTTATGGTAGGAAAAGCCTCTTTCGGCGGTATCAAGCTGATAGGAGGATACTCCCAGATCCAGGAGTATACCGTCAAAGCCTGTTATCCCAAGCTCTGCGGCGATATCCGCCATTTCCGAGTAGTTTCCTCTTACGACCTGTGCGTTATAGGGCGCAAGACGCTCCGAAGCCGTTTTTACTGCATCGGGATCTCTGTCTATACCCACAAGCCTGCCTGTGGAAAGGCGCTTTGCTATCTCGGAGGAGTGACCTGCGCCGCCGCAGGTGCCGTCCAGATATATTCCGTCGGGTCTGATATTCAGCCCGTCGATACATTGGTTCAGCAGAACCGGTATATGTGAAAATTCCATTTGGTTTCCTTTTTGTGATCTGTCAGAACGCAAGAGAGTCCAGAGCTGCGGAAAGCTCCTCGTCGGAGAACTTTGCGTTTGCTTCTTCGTAGCGCTTGCTGTCCCATATCTCGGCTCTGTCAAGGTTGCCGATAACGGTCACGTCGTGGTCAAGACCTGCGTGCTCACGGAGTATCTGAGGAATGAGGATACGTCCCTGCTTGTCAGCCTCGGCGTTTATTGCATTTGCGGCAAATTTTCTTATAGCCTGCTTTGCTATAGGACCGGAAAGGGTACGGAGCTTATCGGTAAATTTTTCCCATTCTTCGGCGGAATATACATAAAGGCAGCCTTCAAGTCCGATAGTTATAACAAAGCTTTCGCCCAGCTGCTCACGGAGCTTGTTCGGGAAAGCCATTCTGCCCTTGGCGTCCATTGTATGATAATATGTACCCATCAGAGGCATTGCTGACATGACCCTCACCGCCCTTTGCCGAAAAAAGGATTCTGGTGACTGTTGAAAAGTTACTTAAAATCAAGTTTTCAACCTGAGTTTCAACAGGGTGTTGAAATTTCACCACTTTTCACCCCATAATAACACTCGTCACCACTCTGATAATAATTATACACTACTTGTAACCAAATTGCAACCGTTATGACCTTTGAAATCGGAAAATTTATCCCCAAAAATAATGTCACATTTAATGCACTTTGACTAATTCTCAATGACGATTTGTATATTTTGCTCAGTGATATTCTTAAAGTATAAAAAATACGCTTATTTACTGTGGTGGTGAAAAGTGGTGATGAATACATAGGTGTAACTTTGTTACTGCGTCAAAAACGTTCCACAGGAACGTTTTTGAGGAAAAGGTAATACATT